>JAUHYO010000386.1 GCA_030426325.1 Gammaproteobacteria bacterium
GCCTTCACGTTCCGGTGAACCCTTTGTATCGATGGACCCTCTACGATGCGCGCGAAAAAACACATCTTGAGACTGCCAATGTACCCAGCCAGGATCAGTTGCAGACCAAGCTCGATGTCAGCGTGCAATACCGCATCGACGGTGCGATGGCTCCCAGGATTCTTGAGGACACGGGTGACGAAGTCGCTGCCGTTCGGGTTCACCTCGTTCCGAAACTTCGGTCGCTGTTACGTGAGCAGGGCAAGAGCATCAAGCGTGCCGAGGACTTTTTCAGAGAAGAAACGCAGGATCAGCTCCAGGCCGGCCTGACCGACGGGCTGCGCGAGTACCTCGAGCCGAAGGGCATAATCATCTCGGCAGTGTTGATCCGCGACATCACGTTGCCGCCGTTCATTGTCGAAGCCATTAACCAGAAAAAAGAACGCGAGCAGGCCGTCGAGCAGGAAAAGGCTGAGCTCGAGCGCGTTCGCACCGAGTTGCAACAACAGGTTGCGCGCGCCGAAGCGGGCCGCGAAGCGGCGGTTCAGGAAGCGGAACGCAAGCGCACCCTGGCCGACGCACAAGCCTATGAAATCACTCAAATCAATAATGCGATAGCGCGGAATCCCGCGTATATTCAGTTGCAGTCGCTCGAAGCTTTGAAGTCGATTTCCAAGGACCCGGCCAGCAAGATTTACTTCATGGACGGTTCGAGCCCGAACCCACTACCGTTGATGCACCTGGGTGACGCACAGGGCATGCAACGCTAAAAGAAAAACAAGCCCGATGAGCAATGCACATCAATACAGCATTCGAGCAATAAACCCCGAGGCGCACCTCTTTGAGGTGCGTCTGACGGTTTCAAGGCCCGACCCGGATGGCCAGGTGTTCGAAATGCCGGCCTGGATTCCCGGCAGCTACATGATTCGCGATTACGCGCGGCATGTCGTTGCCATCCGCGCCGAATCCGACGGCGTCGGGGTTCCGGTTCACAAGCTGGACAAGAGCCGCTGGCAAACGGATCCGACCGACCGTGCGCTGACGCTCATTCTCGAAATCTACGCCCAGGACGAAAGCGTGCGTGGTGCGCATCTCGACAACACGCACGCCTACTTCAACGGCACCTGTGTTTTTCCAAAGGTGATCGGCCAGGAAGACGCCACGTGCAAACTGGATATCGTCGTGCCGGAGATTCCGGAAGCGAAATCCTGGCGCGTTGTTACATCGATGAATCGCGACGGTGCCGAAGCTTACGGCTTTGGCAATTACATCGCGGCGGACTACGCCGAACTCATCGATCACCCGGTCGAAATTGCGAACGTCGCAATCGGCGAGTTCGAAGTCAACGGCATTCCGCACGTGCTCGCCATCCGCGGCAAGACGCGTGCCGACATGGCGCGCCTGTGTCACGACCTTGAGACGATCTGCAGCCAGCATATGAAGCTGCTCGGTCCGCCGAAAGACCTCGATCGCTACGTGTTCCTGTTGTACGCACCGGGCAACGGCTACGGCGGTCTCGAGCATAGTTGGTCGTCCAGCAACGTTTGTCATCGCGACTACCTGCCGATTCGCGGCGACGACGGTGTGTCACCGGAATACCGTACTTTTCTTGGGCTCGTCAGCCACGAGTACTTTCATCTTTGGAACGTCAAACGACTGAAGCCCTCGGCGTTCACGCCCTATGACTTGTCGCAGGAATCCTATACGCGACTGCTCTGGGTGTTCGAGGGAATCACCTCGTATTACGACGATCTCGGGCTGGTCCGTTCAGGCCTGATTTCTCAGACCGACTACCTCGAACTGGTCGGCCAGACGATCACGCGCGTCATACGGGGAGAAGGGCGCAGGCGCCAGAGTGTTTCGGACTCCAGCTTCGATGCCTGGACCAAGTTCTACAAACAGGACGCCAACTCGACGAATGCAATTGTCAGCTACTACGCAAAGGGTGCGTTGATCGCAATGTCACTGGACCTCAAGCTTCGCGAGGAAGCCGACGGCCGCGTGTCACTCGACGATGTTATGCGCGCCTGCTGGGCGAAGTGGGGCGAGACTGGCGAGGGCATGCCTGAAGGCGGTTTCGAGGCGACATGCATTGAGGTGTCCGGCCTCGATCTCGGCGACTTCTTCGATGCCGCCGTGCGCGGCACCGGCGAGTTGCCGCTCGAACAATTGCTCAAGGACCACGGCGTTCGCTATTGTCTGCGTCGCGCAAAGAGCCGCGACGACAAAGGCGGAACCTCGGCCGACGATGACAAGTTGCCCGCTGTCTGGCTCGGCGCCAACCTCGCCGCGCAGGGCGGCAAGGCAGTGTTCGCGAGCGTCGCGAACGGCGGTCCTGCCGAGCGCGCCGGCATTTCGCCGGGTGACGAACTGGTCGCACTCGATGGCGTTAAAGCGGATGTTTCGAGCAGCGACTCGCGTATCCGCCGCTACCGCGTCGGCGATAAATCAACGCTGACCGTATTTCGTGGTGATGAGTTGTTGACGGTCAAGCTGAAGTGGGCCGAAGCACCGGCCGACACCTGCTACCTGGAGATCGACAGCGAAGCGAAAGCCGATGCTGCGAAACGGCGGGATGCCTGGCTGAGCAGTCAATGAGACTTCTGGAGAGTCCGCGACTTCGCCTGTTTATCGGCGCGGCGCTGATCAGCCTGTCGCCGGTCTGGGTACGCCTCTCCGATGTTGCGCCATCGGTCAGCGGTTTTTATCGCGTCGTGTTCGGCAGTCTCGCACTGGTTACCTACCTGCTCGTAACGCGGCGCGGCCTGCAACTC
>JAUHYO010000387.1 GCA_030426325.1 Gammaproteobacteria bacterium
GCTTCCAGCAACAACGACTACAACAACCTCGGCAAGCTGCTCAACGTCGAAACAATCAATGAAGCCTGCCGACTGCGCGTCGACGAGATCAGTTTTATGGTTGGCATGCAGTGGAAGGCTAACTGGAAGATGACCAGCGAACCTTGCAACACCTTTCGCAAACCGGTAGCCCCATGGTCTGCAGAATAGAAGCCAGTTTGCGTTAGCCATGCAAGGTATTGCCCTGCCAATGCTCTTCGTTTCAAAACAAGACATTCCAGACAGAGAAAGTAGCGATCTAACAGTACTGCAAGTACCTATTGATTTGCGTACGGGAATTCAGCAGGGATTGCGACAAGTTCGGTAACGGGAAAATCCACATAACTCATAGCGAACATAGCGAGTAACGAATCGTGGCTGTATTAATTGCCGGCGGAGGTATTGCGGGGCTGACCCTGGGCCTCACACTGCATCAGATTGGCGTGCCATTTCGCATTTACGAACGTAGCGCACGTTTGGCGCCGCTCGGCGTTGGCATTAATTTGCAGCCTAATGCCGTGCGTGAACTGTACGACCTGGGCTTGAAACCGATGCTTGAGCGCGTCGGTATACGTACTCGCGAATACGGTTTTTTCTCAAAGTCCGGACGCGAAATCTGGGTAGAGCAACGGGGCAAATGGGCCGGTTACCATTGGCCGCAGTACTCCATTCATCGCGGAAAATTGCAGATGGCACTGCTCGATGAGTTGATTGCGAGAGCAGGACCGGAGTGCGTCGTGCCGGGGCACCGGGCAATCGCATTCAGCAACAAGGAGTCTGCAGCGGAACTCACACTCGAATCGGGCGATCGCATCCAAAGCGTGGAAGGCGAGTTGGTCATCGGTGCCGACGGCATCCACTCGGCCATCCGTGCGCAAATGTACCCGGACGAAGGCGAGCCCATCTGGAACGGAGCACTGCTATGGCGCGGCACTACGATAGCCAAGCCGTTTCGCACTGGCGCATCAATGGCACTTGCGGGTCACGACGACCAGCGCATAGTGCTGTATCCCATCAGTGCAGCGGATGCAAAAACCGGTCTGGCCACCATCAACTGGATTGCTGAGCTTCGCGTCGACCCGGCCCAGGCATGGCGCAAGGAAGACTGGAATCGCCCAGCCGATCTGGCCGAGTTCCTGCCAGCATTCGAGCATTGGCAGTTCGATTGGCTGAATGTACCCGCACTCATACGCGGCGCGGACAAAGTGTACGAATACCCGATGGTAGACCGCGATCCGGTGGACCGCTGGACCGACGGCCGCGTGACCCTGATGGGCGACGCGGCCCATCCCACCTACCCGGTAGGTTCCAACGGTGCCAGCCAGGCCATTGTTGATGCCCGGGTCATTGGTGCCGAGTTTCTCGCCCACGGAGTTAACGCCGATGCGTTACTCGCTTACGAACAGAGAGTCCGGCCGCACACACGAAACGTCATAATGGCCAATCGCGGCAGTGGTCCCGATAAAATCATGCAAATAGTGGAGGATCGCTGTGGTGGTGACTTCGAACATATCGAACAGGTCATTACTAACGAGGAACTGACCGCGCACGCCGCTGCGTACAAATCCATAGCGGGCTTCGCTGTTGACGCGTTGAACGCGAGCCCACCGACGATCGAAACGAGCCAGCTTGAATAGAGCGCCCCCCTAAGTGGTCGGTATTACGAAAGGGGGGCTGACAATTCGCTCTTCGGGCGCGCTACGCGCGTCCAAACAGGCTACGCCTCATTGTCGAACCGGCGGCCCTGCGGGCCGCATGAGCTTCGAACCTTGTCGATACCGCAAATAAAAAAGGGCCCCCGTTGGGGACCCTTTTGTATTTGGCGCGCCCGGAAGGATTGACGGCGTCCGTTGCAATTTCGCCTCACGATACACAACAACGCAGCATCGATGTCGGAAACAGTAATTCGCCGCCAGAGGCTTTCTCGTGAAGTCCAGAATCTCTAATCGAAATGCCATTTTCAAACGTAGCAGCGATGAGCGGCGGGCTCCTTAAGACGCGTTGCTCAGGTCTTGATTCTTCAAAATGCGGATGATTTCCACGCCGTCCACCTCGACGCGGTAGTAAATCGAATGCGCGCCGCACACGCTCCGATGATAGCCCGGTCGAATATGCTCAACGGCAGGATATAACTGTGGCTGTTCGGCCAATACTGAAAAACGTTGTTTGAGCTTGTCACGGTACCTGTTGGACTGCGCGACCCCGAAATGCTCATCACCGTATTGTGCGATCGCAATCAAATCGTCTTTGGCGCGTTTTGCCAGCCGATACTTACGCATCCTTCGCTCTGTGATGTTGTCGGGCTTCTTCCCATATTTCATCGACGCTACGATCACTAAAGCCGCTCTGCTCACCTTCAATTAGCGCGGCACGTATCGCCTCGATTTCGGCGGGGGTTTCCTGGTCCCTAAGTTGCCGCTCACGAATCAGCTCGCGAACGACTTCGCTTTCGTTGCCGTAATGTCCCGTCTTAATCTGTGCCTTGATCCAGCTATCTTGCTGGTCGGTTACCGAGATACTTTTCACGGTGCGAGGCCTCCGCGGCAATGCCCGTATGCAGCGAAAACAGTGCTTCGATGACAGGTTCGCGAGCAACCCCTCGCGCATCAACGGCCGCGAGTCGGGTGGAGCCGCATCGGCCCATCGTATAGATTCGCAGCAGGGACTAGCGCAAGGAATTCCTGACCAATGCAGGCACAGCCGGCAAAACGCGACGA
>JAUHYO010000045.1 GCA_030426325.1 Gammaproteobacteria bacterium
AGGTCAATACCGGCATTGTCAGCTTTTTGTCCTGAATGCCCAGCAGGATCGGCTGGGCCGCCTCGCGGTAGATGTTGACCTTTGCATTGAAGGCAACGCGTGACAGGCCGTGTTTGTCCTTGATTGTCAGACGGCGAATGTTGAACTGGCCGCCACCCATGTTTTCGCCCGTGAGATAACACTTGATCGCCGTGACTCGCTCTCCGGACAATTCCATGCCGCTGAGCTGCGAAAGGTTGCCCTGTGCGCGTTCCAGGAACGTTACCGCGTCGACATTCGGTTGGACGGTGACCTGCCCCTGGTCATTCGCGATTTCGATGTCGGCCATGAAATCACCAACCAGTATCTGTCCGGGGAGCGCAGCATCGATCATTCGGGCCAGTTCAATAGTTACATCGCCGACGATGAAGTCGTGGGTCGTCGGATTCAGCCCTTCCGCCTGGTGAAACTCATAGCAGCTGCCAACATGAAAACAGGCACGCAAGCGAGGTACCGATTTCGAAGCGGATTTGCTGCGAGCGATTGCATTGTCGGCAAGCACGATGTGCATGAAATGATACAGGTTGATGCTTGCTTCCAGGCCCTCATCCCGATTCCAAATGTAGAAGCCATCGCCACTGGATGATCGCGCAAAATCGATGTTGACGTCGGCTTCAAGCATTTTCGCATGTGCCGAATTGAGCGAGTACGAAAGGCTGTTGAGCTGGGTCATTTGCTCGAATGGCGTCAACAGGCTGAAGCCGACGATATCGAACAGCGTCACGGCTCGACTGGGCACGTAATTGATACCGTACTTTCGGATCATCTTCTCGATGATCTTGGTTTCGACGACACTGCCTTCAAGCGGGACGCGCAGTGGAATCTGTATCGGCTCGATATTCAAAAGGCGTGCAACTTTCTGCATTTGTGTAATGCTTAGCTGGCGATCGCCGGAGATCAGTTCCGTGATGAAGCGCGGCGAAACTTTCGGTGGCAGCGTGCCGTCCTGAGGCGAGGTGTACTCGGCAATCGCATAGTGTGGAACAACGAGTATCAATATGCTTTTATCGAGGGGTGACCAGCTCAAGATGCTGTTTTGGCCAAGCGACCAATGGGCGCGTAGCGACGCTTCGACATGGGATAAGTTGCTGCGCTGCCGGAGGCCCATTTGCTGAGCCAGCCCGGCCAATTGATCGAGGTACGGCGAATAGTCAGCTATTCGTCGAATCCCGGATTGCGACAGATCATCAAGTTCCATACTTTGGCTCGTAGCGACTTTCGCGACCGTGGATTCTCTGCCACAGTTCGTGTCATCAACCTAATCTTTACCTAAGGACAGCGCATGTCAATACGCGTTGTGGCAGTTTACATAAGTAATGACCCAATCTGGACCTAATATTGAAGAGATTCGCGCCTCGCGTGACCGCCTGAGCACAGAGATTCTGCGCACGCCGCTGCTGCGATGCCCCGGAATTGAGGGCTTGCTGCAAAACGGCACCGAGGTGCATGCCAAGCTCGAATTTCTGCAACGAACAGGAACCTTCAAGGCGCGCGGGGCATTGGCGACGGTACGCAGCCTCGATGCCGATTCGCTGCGCCACGGCGTTACGGCTGTCAGCGCCGGAAACCATGCAATCGCGACGGCTTTTGCCGCCCGGGTCGTGGGGACCTCGGCAAAAGTCGTAATGATCAGCTCGGCCAATCCGTCACGTATCGATGCCTGTCGCGCCTTTGGTGCCGAGGTGGTGCTGGCAGATAACGTGCACCGGGCCTTCGATGTTGCAAAACAGATCCAGGAAGCGGAAGGACGGGCGTTCGTGCACCCTTTCGAAGGCCCGGCTATTGCCCTGGGGACCGGTGCAGTCGGTCTTGAAATGTGTGAGCAGTTGCCGGATTTCGATGCGCTGGTGGTGCCGGTGGGAGGCGGTGGTCTGATTGGAGGCATTGCCAATGCCGTCAAGCAGCTGCGCCCGAACGTCGAGATCATTGGGATTGAGCCGGAGGGCGCGGATTCGATGCATCGAAGTTTTGTCGCTGGCAAGCCTGAGGCTATCGACAAGGTTGACAGCATCGCGGATAGCCTCGGGGCGCCGTATGCCATGCCGTATTCCTTCGCTTTGACTCACGCGAATGTTGATCGGCTCGCATTGGTGAGCGATTTGCAGATGCGCCAGGCAATGGGTTACCTGTTTTCCTCGATGCGTATTGCCGTCGAGCCGGCTTGCGCCGCGAGCACGGCTGCTTTGTTAGGCCCGCTCCGCGAATCTCTGCGGGGCAAGAAAGTGCTGCTTGTCATGTGCGGCAGCAATATTGACTGGGCGACCTTTTCGACGCAGGTCGTGTTTGATAATGCTGATTAAACAACTGAAAGCAATCGTCGGGCCAAAAGGCTGGACGTCGGACCCTGCGGCGATGGCACCCAGCCTGGTGGATTGGCGCGGTGCATTTCATGGTGCAGCACCAATCATCGTGTCTCCAGCGTCCACCGAGGAGGTTGCGGCCGTTGTCGGCGCGTGCGCTGCGGCCGGCGTTGCAATTGTGCCGCAGGGCGGGAATACGAGTATGTGCGGCGGCGCGGTTCCGGATGAATCCGGATCGCAAATCGTATTGCGACTCGGGCGGATGAACAAAATTCGTGCGCTTGACGTTGAGAATTTTTCAATCGAGGTCGAAGCCGGCTGCATCCTCGAGCACGTGCAACAAGCCGCGAAGAAAGCCAATCGCCTTTTTGCGCTGAGTCTCGGGGCGGAAGGCAGTTGCCAGATTGGCGGCAATCTCGCGACCAATGCCGGTGGCATTAACGTCATTCGTTACGGAACAGCACGCGCACAGACGCTGGGGCTGGAGGCGGTACTGGCCGACGGGACTGTCGTTAACAGTCTTCGGTCGCTGCGCAAAGATACAGCCGGCTACGACCTCAAACAGTTGTTTATTGGCAGTGAAGGAACGCTTGGGATTATTACCGCCGCAACCCTGAAACTGTTTCCAGATCCAGGGCTGAGAACCACCGCTCTTATAGCGATCGAATCCAGCGGCGCAGCGGTCAAGTTGCTTTCCCATTTGCGTGGATCCATTGGCGACTCGATCGAGGCGTTCGAGTTGATCTCAGGGTTTGTCTTCGGACTTGTCGAGAAACATTTGCCTGCGTCGGTGCCACCGTTTGCCTCGGAGTATCCGTGGTATGTACTTACGGACATCACCTGTGGAGAAGGCACCGAACACCTGGAGCAGGTGCTTCAGGGCACTGTCGAGGCGGGTCTGGCCTGCGACGCAATCATCGCAAAAAACGAAGCGGAGTCGGCTGCATTGTGGCGTATTCGACATTCCATTGCGGAGGCGGAACGTGCGGCCGGCAAAGCGCTTAAACATGATATTTCGGTACCCGTTTCCCGAATCGAAGAATTTCTGCAACGGGGTGACCAGCTGCTTGCTACGCTTGCCCCGGGCTCACCGCTGATTGCTTTCGGTCATGTGGGGGATGGCAACTTGCATTACAACGTTGCTATGGACCCAGGCTCGGAGCAGGGTGCCCAGGTAACGACCGCAATTTATGCGTTGGCGACCGAAATGGGTGGCAGTTTCAGTGCGGAGCACGGGGTAGGGCAAGCGAAGCGTGACTACCTGAGGCAATACCGCAGTGCGAGTGAAATCGAACTGATGCAAACCTTGAAGCACGCCCTGGACCCATTGAATATTCTTAACCCGGGCAAGGTAATTTGACGACCAGTTCCGGTTCCGGAGAGGGCTCCGAGGATAAGATATCGGGTGCAATGAGTGCCGAATCCGAAAAAATCCGTGACAATTTCGCTGACCAGCTAGCCAGTTTCGATGACAAACTGCATGCCACGGCCGACGACGTCGAGCTGTTGGCCGGTATTCAGGCAGGCATCGGCGACCTGCTTGCGAGCTCAGGAGGCAGTGAACGGCAAATTCGTCAGGTCCTCCAGGAGCGTTACGACAGCGGCGAACTTCGGCAGGAGACGTTTCAACTCGTTAAATCCATGCTGGATCGATACGTGACCGAAACGATTCCGACAACGCCGACACGATCGGCCATCGGCACACCGAGGCCGCCGGCGGTCGAGAAGGTGACACCAATTGAAGAAGCAGTCGTAGCGGAGTCATCCAACGACGATGCATTTGGAAGCACAACGGTCATCCCCGTCGGCATCGTCAATGACAAGAAATCGGAAACGCGTGTACAGGTGGGCTCAGTGCTTCGCGATCGATTCTTGCTGCAGGAAAAAATTGCCGGCGGCAGTATGGGCGTTGTTTACAAAGCGCTCGACAGGCGTCTCGCAGAGGCGGGCAGCAACGATCACTGGGTTGCTATCAAAGTTCTGTCCCCGGAACTGGCCGAAAATGGCAATGCCTTGCGCGCGCTTCAGCAGGAGGCTGCGAAAGGTCGCTGCCTCGTCCATCCAAATATCGTTCGCTTCATCGACCTGGATCGCGACGACGATCTTTATTTCCTGGTGCTGGAATGGATGGAAGGTCGCACGCTTGCAGAGATCCTGGACTCCAAGGACGCCGATACGATTGACCGGGAAACCGCTTTTCGTATTGTGCGGCAGGTTGGAGATGCGCTGGACTACGCGCATCGCTGTGGCATTGTTCACGCGGACGTAAAGCCGGGCAACATCATGATCATGCCCAACGGCGATGCCAAACTGTTCGATTTTGGGGTTGCACGAGTGCGGCAGCAGCACGCAGACCCGGATTTTGACCCGGGCGTTCTGGGTGCTGTAACACCGGCCTATTCGAGCATGCAAGTCCTGACCGGCGAAGAGCCGGTCGCAGCTGACGACGTATTTTCACTTAGTTGCCTCCTGTATCGGCTGATTGCCGGCTACAGGGTTTTTGGTCCGCGCAATGCAGCAGAGGCTTCTCAGGAAGGCATGACCCCGCAGCCGCTTAAGGGCCTGAACGAAAGCCAGTGGAAAGCCCTTAAGAAAGGATTGTCGTATGCGCGCGTAATGCGTTTTGCCTCAGTTCGAGAATTTTTAGAGGCACTCGACGCACACTCCGATGAACCTTTTCGAGTTGAGGTGGCAGATCGACTTGAAGCGAATGAAGAGCACGGTAGCAACAACTGGATACTCATGTCGTTGTTGTTTGTCGCCTTGCTTGCCGCCGCCATTGGCTACGGTACTGGTTACCTTGACCCGTTAATTTCGCGACTCTCGGGTGGAGCGGCCAGCAAGCCCGTAATCGAGACCGCAGTCACTCCGGTTCCAACCAACCGGGAACCTGACACAAGCGAACAAACGACAGACGTGGCCGCCGATGAACCGGCGGAGTCGCTTGGAGTCGACATCGAGCCTGCGCTGATTACCGAGCCTTTTGCCGTTGAAGATGAGCTTGTCGGGCCGGACCCAATGCTGGTCGATTTCTCGAAGCTGCCGCCGCCAACAAGAGTTATCGATATTTCTCGCGGGGCACTCACGGGCAATCGCATCCCCTTGACGATTCGGGAAGATGCCGGCGAGGTGATCGTCGATTTCGTACGGAGCGAGGATATCGCGACTCCGCTGACCCTGCGACTGGACGAAGTTGGATTCAGTGGTAATCGGTCTCCCTGGGCATCCGGCCAGTTTGCGTTGTCAAACGGCGGCATGATTCACTTTCCACCCGGTCAGACCCACGGACGAATCACGCTGACGATGGCATCGGATCCACTTCGCGAAGCCGACCAGCAATCAACGCTGCGCCTCCGTGAGGCGGAGTTCGCTGACTCCGAACTGGCGCTTGTCATTCTTACACTCGAAGATGACGACCAGCGGGTTTTCGAAGCCGGCTTGCCGCCGAACACGGTTGGATTCGCGGCCAGCCAGGCCTCGATTCGGGAGTCCGATCCCGCCGTTCAGATTGACCTTGTTCGTTTCAACCCGGATGACTCGCCTCTGCAGGTTGAGATCACTGTCAGCGATATAACCGCGTCAGAGGGTGCGGACTATTTTGCGCCGGCCGGGCAGATTGTGTCCTTCGGACCGGGGCAACGGTCAGCACGAATCCTGGTGCCGCTGGTGCAGGATGCAGAAATAGAATCGGATGAAGCGTTTGTCGTCGAGCTGGTCGATCAATCCGTTTCTGTCGCAACTGATGTCTACCGACGCATCGTTGTAATGATCCGCGACGACGATCCACAAAAGCGATAATTAGCTGCTAGACTTGCGGCCCCGGCTTCGCATCCGGCGAAGTCTCAACGCAACACAGGCAGACTAATGAGTGAGAAAGAACTACGACGCTACTCACGCGTCGTTGTTGACGGTGATGAACAGGCGCCCAGTCGCGCGATGCTTCGTGCCGTCGGTTTCAGTGAAGACGATTTTCAGCGTCCGCAGGTCGGCATTGCATCGACCTGGAGTATGGTAACGCCTTGCAATATGCATATTGCAGGACTGGCGGAAGAGGCGGCCAAAGGTGCGAATGAAGCCGGCGGCAAGGGCGTCATTTTCAACACAATCAGCGTTTCCGATGGTATTTCCATGGGTACGCCTGGCATGCGCTACTCGCTGGTCTCTCGTGAGATCATTGCCGATTCCATTGAAGCGGTCGTCGGCGCGGAAGGTTTTGACGGCGTGGTCGCAATAGGTGGATGCGACAAGAACATGCCGGCCTGTGTCATGGCGATGGCGCGTCTGAATCGTCCCTCCGTTTTTGTCTATGGCGGTACGATCCGCCCCGGCGTCAACCGCCGCGATATCGTCTCGGTATTCGAAGCCGTCGGTGCAAAATCTGGCGGATCGATTTCCGATGCCGAATTGCTGGAGATCGAGCAAACGGCAATTCCCGGCCCTGGTGCCTGCGGCGGAATGTACACGGCCAATACCATGGCATCCGCAATCGAAGCGCTTGGCATGAGCCTCGCGAACAGCTCGGCCCAGGAAGCCGTATCCAGTGATAAGATTGCCGATTGTCGGCGCGCCGGGGAGGCCGTCGTGAATCTGCTGCAGAAGGACATAAAACCGCTGGATATAATGACACGCGATGCCTTTGAGAATGCGATCGCGGTCGTTATCGCATTGGGCGGTTCAACCAATGCCGTGCTGCACCTTCTCGCCATAGCCCGTGAAGCCGAAGTCGATCTCTCGCTTGATGACTTTACGCGAATCGGTGCACGAACCCCGGTCCTCGCCGACGTCAAGCCGAGCGGCAAGTACCTGATGTCCGAACTGATTGAAATCGGCGGCATTCAGCCGCTGATGAAGCGCATGCTGGATCGTGGCTTGTTGCACGGCGACTGCATGACAGTGACCGGCAAAACGCTGGCAGAGAACCTTGCCGATGTTGCCGATTACCCGGACGGGCAGGACATCGTCAGGGATTTTTCGAATCCGGTGAAACCGGATAGTCACCTGGCGATTCTTTACGGGAATCTTGCACCGGAAGGCGCGGTAGCCAAAATCAGTGGCAAGGAAGGACTCTACTTTGAAGGATCAGCACGCATCTTTCATTCCGAGGAGTCCGCACTTCAGGCGATCCTCGATAGCAAGATTAAAGCGGGTGACGTCATCGTTATTCGCTACGAAGGTCCCAAAGGCGGACCGGGGATGCGTGAAATGCTCAGTCCGACGGGTGCCATCATGGGGCGAGGCCTTGGTGCCGACGTCGCCTTGATTACCGACGGACGATTTTCCGGGGGCAGCCACGGCTTTGTCGTCGGACATGTGACACCCGAGGCAGCTGTTGGCGGCCCGATTGCACTGCTCGAAGAAGGCGACACAATCCGGATCGATGCGGAAAAGAAAGAGATCAGTGTCGATGTTGCTGACGAGGTTTTGGCGGCGCGCCGCCGCCAGTGGACTCGCCCGGAGTCAACTATAACCAAGGGCGCGTTGGCTAAGTATCGCAGCTGTGTCTCTTCAGCTTCCGAAGGTGCCGTGACCATTCCCGATGCCTGGAACGACGATGTCAAACAGGGAACTTGACCTTTAGCGCCAGGTTCGCTTAACTGCCGGGGTGATTTTTGACGACACCCACGTATTGTGCCAACGCATCGGCAAGGCTGATGTGAAAAAACACATAAAAGACATGGCGCGCCAGAGGTGCGTGGGTGCGAGTGGCAATTGTACCGGCTAGAAAAGCCTGGACAAAGCCAACAAACCCGCCGGGCATTTCCTCGCGGGTTTTTTTTTGCAGGGGTGATTGAGTAAGCCGATGAGTTCGACATTGATCGAAGCGAATTTTGAAGATAGTGAAACGCTGGGCGCCCCGGACGTAATCGCCGCGTCGCCATGGGTCGTCATGAAGTTTGGTGGGACGAGTGTTTCCAGCGCTGAAAACTGGGGACGCATCGCACAACTGGTGCGGCTCAGAATGGATGCTGGCCTGAAGCCAGTGATTGTGCATTCGGCGCTATACGGGGTCTCGAACGCCCTGGAGAGCCTGCTGGACGATCCAGCGAGCGAAATTCCCTCGGACGTGCTGGACCGAATTCGAGCGCAGCACTATGAGCTTGCGGAGGCGCTCGGCCTGGACGGCGCTGCGCTACTCGGATCAACGCTACGCGAACTCGAACAACTTGTCGCCGGCATACGCCTGGTTCGCGAGGTCAGCGTTCGCGTACGCGTCCGCATCATGGCATTGGGTGAGCTAATGGCCACGCAACTCGGCGCGCAATACCTGTTGTCGCAGGGATTGCCGGTGCAATGGCTCGACGCGCGAGATCTGTTAACCAGTCGATCGCGCAATAATCAGCAATCGAGCAGTTCCTATCTGTCCGCCACCTGTGATTTCGCGCCGGACCCGCAACTGCAATCGAACCTTGAGGCGCACGGCAAGGTAATTCTTACGCAGGGGTTTATTGCGCGTAACAAGAACGGTGAAACCGTCCTGTTGGGGCGGGGCGGTTCCGATACCTCAGCCTCATATTTCGCATCCAAATTGCAAGCCCGGCGACTCGAGATCTGGACGGATGTACCCGGCATGTTTACCGCGGACCCCAAGGTGGTCCCATCGGCGCGGTTGCTGGTTGCGCTTCACTACGATGAGGCCCAGGAGCTTGCGTCAGCAGGCAGCAAGGTACTGCATCCCCGGTGCCTGACCCCGGTACGTGAATTCGGCATCCCGTTGTTCGTACGGAGCACGGGTTCGCCTGAAATAGGCGGAACCGTGATCTCGTCAGTAACCGAAGAAACCGAACCGCAAGTCAAGGGTATCTGTATCCGGAACGGACTTACGTTGGTCTCGATGGATACGGTTGGCATGTGGCACGAGGTCGGGTTTCTGGCCAAAGCATTTGCTGCATTCAGCGAGAATGGCGTTTCAGTCGACCTTGTCTCTACGTCGGAGACCAACGTTACCGTGTCGATTGATACTGCTGACGGGATGTTGTCGGACGACGTCGAAGAGTCTTTGGTTTCGGATCTCGAAAAACTCTGCCGGGTTCGAATAATTAACGACTGCTCAGCGGTCAGCCTTGTCGGCCGAAAGATTCGCACAATCCTTCCGCGGCTTGCGCCCGCGCTGGAAGTGTTTGAAGAAGAACGCATCCATCTGATGTCCCAGTCCGCCAACGACCTGAATCTGAGTTTCGTGGTCGACCGGCAACAGGGTCCACGGCTGGTCAGCAAGCTGCATGCAACGCTTATTCGAAAGACCGGATCGTCGACGGTTTTCGGCCACAGCTGGGAGCGTTTGTTTGCCGGTGATGAAATCGCAATCCAGAAGGCAGACGTTTGGTGGATGCAGAAGCGCGACGAACTGATTGAGCTGGCAGCGAAGCAACTGAACGCCTATGTCTACGACAGGCAAAGTGTGGCGGATGCGGCTCGCAGCCTGAAAGACCTGAAGAACGTCAGCCGCATACTTTATGCGGTCAAGGCGAATTTTAATCCGGAATTGCTGCGCACCCTTGCCAAGGAGGGTGTCGATTTCGAATGCGTGTCTCCCGGCGAGGTCGAATGGATCGAGGCAAATGTTCCGGCTGTTGATTTGGGCCGGATCTTGTTTACACCCAACTTCGCGCCACGCGAAGAGTATGAGTGGGCGATCGACAAAGGCCTGCAAGTAACACTCGATAACCTTTATCCGCTGCAGGCGTGGCCGGAGGTATTTAAAGGCCAGTCATTATTCGTGCGCGTAGATCCGGGGCAGGGGCGCGGCCATCACGAGCACGTGAAAACGGCGGGCGTTCATTCCAAGTTCGGCATTCCACGATTCGAAATTGGGGAACTCAAGAAACTTGTCGCTGCCGCCGGCGCCGAAGTGGTTGGTATTCATGCCCACAGCGGCAGTGGAATTCTCGATCCGAATAACTGGCGAAGCGTCGCCGGGGAGTTGGTACTGGTTGCCGAGCAGTTCCCGAAAGTTCGAGCGATAGACCTGGGCGGTGGAATAGGCGTACCCGAGAAGCCCGGTGACAAGCCCATCGACCTGGAACGACTCGACGAAACGCTTGCCGAAATCAAGGCTGCTTATCCGCAGTTCGAATTATGGCTTGAACCGGGGCGCTACCTGGTTGCTCGCGCCGGGGTGTTGCTAACGCACTGTACCCAGATTAAGGGCAAGGGCGAAATGCGATACGTCGGTGTCGGGACTGGCATGAATTCCCTGATTCGCCCGGCGCTTTATGGTTCCTATCATGAAATCGTCAATCTGACTCGTGCTGATCAGGCGCCGAGTGAAACGGTGACGGTCGTGGGGCCCATCTGTGAGACGGGCGACCGGCTGGGCAGCGACCGATTACTGCCACCGACAGTCGAGGGCGATGTGATTCTGATCGCAAACGCCGGGGCTTACGGTTACGCGATGAGTTCGCAGTACAATTTACGCGAAGTCGCGCAGGAAATTGTCATATAAAGAAGCATTAGATACCCGGGGAATGATCGATTCGATCGACGTTGACTTCAGCCTGATACGGACTGTCGGGTATCGTGGCGTTCCTTTAGGCAATTGCAGACATCCCTGAGCCGCAGTCCCTGGTCCGCAAGCAACACCAGGACGTGATAGACGAGATCGGATGCCTCATCAATGATCTCTTTCTTATCCCCAGCTGCAGCGGCCAGCGCCAGTTCTACACCTTCTTCGCCGACTTTTTGCGCTATCCGACATGAGCCGGAAGCCACGAGGCTTGCCGTGTAACTCTTGTCGTCCGGGCTATTTAGCCGGCTGTGAATAATGTCTTCCAGTTCTTGCAAAAATGCCGTTTCAGTATCCGTCACGTTTTATCCTTGGGGTCGTATGCTGATGCGTCGGTCCACGAGATATTGCTTGAGCCGGGCAATGGGGATCTCAGCGCTGTGAAATACGCTCGCGGCAAGTGCGCCGTCAACGGACGCCTTCTCGAACACCTCGGCAAAGTGCTGCATTTCACCCGCCCCGCCAGACGCAATCAACGGCACGGTGCAGAGTCGCCGTATGCCGCGAAGCTGTTCAATGTCGTATCCTTGTCGAACACCGTCCTGGTTCATGCAGTTCAGGACAATTTCTCCCGCACCGCGATCTTGTACTTCGGAGACCCAGTCGCCGGTAGTTCGTGAGGTTGTACGGGTCTTTTGAACATCGCCCGTAAACTGGTGTACACGGTACTCGCCTTTCTCTTCGCGGCTGTCAATGCCGACAACGACACATTGCGAGCCAAACCGCCGGGCCAGTTCGGTAACAAGTTCCGGTCTCGACAGCGCCGGTGTGTTAATCGAGATTTTATCGGCGCCTTTATTCAGGACATCCTCAGCGTCGCCTATCGTACGAATGCCGCCGGCAACGCAAAACGGTATATCGAGAACTGAGGCCACCTTGCTAACCCAACTACGATCAACGCTGCGATTGTCCGGGCTCGCCGTGATGTCATAGAACACCAGTTCATCGGCGCCTTCGTGACAATATCGCTCGGCAAGCTCGAGGATATCGCCAACGACCCGGTGCGATCGAAACTGGACGCCCTTGACCACGACACCATCACGGACATCGAGACACGGAATTATGCGTTTTGCTGGAATTCTGCCACCTCGCGTTCGTCAATTTCCCCATCCAGCAACGCACGGCCAACGATCGCCGCCGGAACGCCCAAAGCGCGCAGGTCCGTCAGGTCACCGAGATTTCGAACGCCGCCCGAGGCCTGCAAGCGTATATCCGGAAATCGCTGAAGCGTCTCTTCATACAAGTCGAAATTGGGTCCGGTCATTGCACCGTCACGACCCACATCGGTGCACAGCACATGATAGCGGTCGGAAGTGCCGTAATTCTCAAGACACTGCCAAAGTGAAACCTTTGAGTCGGCGGTCCATCCTTCCGTCGTAAGCCGAGGCACCCCGTCGGCGTCCAGGCGCGCGTCGAGCGCGAGAACAATAGCATCGGCTCCGAACTCTTCAATCCACTCCTTGACAGAATCAGGCTCGGTGATGGCCATGCTGCCAACAACGCATCGGCTAACCCCGGCGTCCAACCAGGCGACGATGTCGGAACGCCTGCGGATTCCACCACCCACCTGGACCGAGAGGCCGGTCTGCGCGACGATCTTCGCGACAGCATCGTGATTCGATTGCAGGCCCGAGCGCGCGCCGTCCAGATCGACGATATGGAGATCCGAGACGGCAAGCCGCGAAAAGTTTTGCGCCACAGCGGCGGGATCAGGGCTATAGACAGTGGTCTTGTCGAAATCACCCTGAAAAAGCCGCACGCACTGCCCATCCCGGATATCAATTGCTGGAATTATTTTCATGTCACACCGAGTAAAAAATTTCGTAGGACTGTTGCTCCAGCAGCAGACGATCGTTCTGGATGGAATTGCGCAGCCAGAAAGTTTTCATACGCGACCAGCGATGAAAACTCGAGAGGATCTTCGACACCGTGCGTCGTTGTGGCCAGGGTGTATTCAGACACTGGCAGGGCGTAGCTATGCAGGTAGTAGAAAAAACAGCCATCTTCGAGGCCATCAAGGAGGGGATGTGGCTGCCGCAGGCGGGTCGCACACCATCCCATGTTCGGTACCGGGGACTCAGAGGTCGCCGGTAGTTTTCCTGCAATTCCCGGGATGATGCCCAGACACTCTGTATCCTCTTCGTCCGATCGATCGAACAGCAATTGCATGCCCAGGCAAATTCCGAGGACCGGCTGTGTGAGGCCGCGAATCACGTCCACGAGTCCGGCACGATCGAGCCGGGACATCGCGTTCTTCGCCGCGCCTACGCCCGGCAGAATGACGCGATCGGCTGATTCAATTGTCGACCGGTCCGATGTCAGGACCGAATCGAATTTCAATCGTTTGAGCGCAAAGGCCAACGACGCGATATTCGCACCGCCGCTGTCGATAATGGCAATGCTTGTCATTGCAAAGCGCCCTTTGTCGATGGCATGTCGGTACCGGACTTTGCGATGGCCTGCCGCAGCGCCCGGCCCACCGACTTGAACGCGGCTTCAATCATGTGGTGTGTGTTGCGGCCACGCACTTCGATGTGCAAGGCTGCACCCAGTGATTCACTGAGCGAACGAAAGAAGTGCTCAACCATTTCCGTTGATAGCTCGCCGACATTCGGACGGGGGAAATCTGCGCTGAATTCAAATGCGGCACGTCCGGATAGGTCAATTGCGACGCGGGCTTCACTTTCATCCATCGGGAGCAAGAAGCCGTAACGCCCGATGCCAAATTTGTTTCCTAACGCGTCGCGTAGTGCGGTCCCCAGGCAAATAGCCGTGTCCTCGACCGTATGGTGTTCGTCGATTTCCAGGTCGCCGTCGCAGCTTAACTCCAGGCCGAAGCCACCGTGTTTCGCAATTTGTTCGAGCATGTGGTCGTAAAAACCAATACCGGTCCTGATCAACGTACCGTCGGCGCGGTCGAGGTTCACTGTGCAGCGAATTCGAGTCTCATTGGTCGTTCTTGACACCGTCGCGACCCGTTTCGAGTAGCAAAGTACATCGACGATAGCCGGCCACGTGATCGACTCCGGGTTATCGCAGTTGATGAGCAACCCCTTCACGCCAATGCGCTTCGCGAGTTCCGTGTCCGTCTCACGATCGCCGATCACGGCCGACTGGTCGAGACTGATATTGGTCGCGGCGAGA
>JAUHYO010000388.1 GCA_030426325.1 Gammaproteobacteria bacterium
TCGATCCCGGTACCAGTCCGTACCGAGCCGGAAGATCTGGCTGTCGGTAATACGCGCACCGGTATCGCTTGAGAAGCGCAAGTTGGGATCGTCATCATCAACCAGCAGATTCGACTGAATCGTGCCGGTAGCGGCCACCTGGATACTGCCCAGTGACTGGCCGCCAAGAGAGCCGAAATTCACTGTTTCAAATGAATCCGGGACATTGTAGTTGAGTACGCTGCTGACACCGGATCCCTGAACGCGCGAACTGTCCTGACGACGTTCCTGGTCGTTGAGGATGGTGTCAAAGTAAAACGTCATGTTGTCATTCGGAGCCCATTCGAGTGTTGCGGCGATGTTGGTCGTTTCATACTCGAAGTTTTCCAATTCCTGATTGAGGAATTGGATACCGACGAAATCGAAAGATTGTGCTGCCGGTCGTTGGGTCACCTGGTTTTCTGTACTGCCGTTTCGAACAACAACGGCATTGGTGTTTTCAACAAGGCCACCGTCACGGTCGACACGAGGACGGAATGAGGTTGCTTCCTGCTCAGCGTAGCTGGCACTGACAACGAAGCCGAAGCTGCCGGCATCCGTGTCCCAGTTGTCGCCAAAAGTACCGGAAAGACGTGGCTGCACGCCATCGGTAGTCAGGCTGCTGTCCTCGCCCTGGAGGCGAACGTAGCCCAAAGTCTCGGTCAGTTGCAGTGGACGAATTGTTTTCAGGTTGATCGTTCCACCGACCGAGCCTTCAATTGTCTTTGCATCAGGAGATTTAGCGACTTCAACGCCGGCGATAATGCCTGCCGATACGTCTTCAAAATCGATGCCGCTGCGTCCGGATCCGGAACCCACCGTTGAAACACCGTTTATTTCGGTGCGGTTGGCGTTGGTGCCACGAATTTGAACGCCAGTACCGACGCCGGCTGTACGCGTAATCTGAATGCCGGTCACGTTCTCGAGAACTTCAGCGAGGTTTTGATCGGGCAGCTTGCCGATATCCTCCGCCACAATGACTTCGATCAGGTTGTCCGAATTTCGCTTTTGCTCAACAGCATTCGCTAGTGATCCGCGGATGCCGGTGACGACGACTTCTTCTATCGCTTCGTCTTGCGCCGTGGCTGCCGACGCGAAGGTCAGCACAGCAACGGGTAATGCGAACAAGGCGCTCGCACGCTGAATTTTCATGGTAATCCCCCCTAAGGATTGGCAAAAAACTTCTTTCCGGCTGGAAGCCAGTTCAGTTCTTATAATCCAATTGCCAATTGCCCGTCAACCAAAGTCAGCGCCAATGCGCATAAATTGGTACTACCAATTGGACAACCTACCTAAAAATATAGTGTTTTCATCTTGTGCGATTCGTGGTGGAGATTTGCGGACGACTTTTTAGTTGACGCAATGCGCAAGCGTCGAAATATTGGCATGGAAAGTGGTCTATCCAAAAGGTATACCAAACGTCTTGATTGGTATGCTATTCGAAACCGGGTACAACATCGGCGCTTGTCTGGCATTATCTGGCTGGGCGATGGCTTGCTAAGGACATGGATTGTTGACCGGATTACTGAAACGCAAACTCATGCTGTTGGTGGTGTTTCCCGGCGCGGCCATCGGCCAAAGTATCGCCCCTATCGACGAGATCGTCGTTACTGCAGCGCCGTCGCGTAATCGCGTAACGCCGCCGTCGCTGACACTTGATCACGCGGCGCTGCAAGAGTTTCAGCCGATTGCCACCGCCGATGTGTTTCGAAATATTACCGGTGTCTCAATGCGTACGAATTCCCGCGGTGAGTCGGTAATCCGTATTCGAGGTGCCGAAGAAAGGCAGACACTCGTTTTTCTGGACGGTGCGCCCCTCGCAACACCCTGGGATGGCAGGGCCGACCTTGCATTGCTTCCGGCAGGGCTTATCGACCGCCTCGAAATCTCCCGTGGAGTCATTCCGATTGAGTACGGTCCGAATGCAATTGGCGGGGTTGTTGACTTGTTTACCTACAAGCCAGTCGAGGGGAGTGACATCCGCGGGGAGTTGCAGTTTGGTTCTCTTGGGACTCAGAACGCCAACCTCGTTGGCGGCGCCGGGTTTTCCAACGGCTGGTCATTTGTCGGTGGTGCCTCAAGAATACATCGCGATGCCGAACGAATTGCCGATCGATCAAGCGTGCCGTTTGACCCGGCGACAAACAACGAGCGAACCAATACGGATCTGCTGGGCACATCATTCTTTGCCTCGGGTGGCTACCAGAGCGACGCAATCATGTTGTGGGTCTCGGCGCTGCATGCCGATGTCGAACGAGGTATCGCCGCGCAGGGCGATCTCGACCCGGATGAGTCCGGTCCGCGATTTTGGCGAACGCCCGAATGGCGACTGACACAACTGACCGTGAACGGCCGCTGGGACCTGCTTCAGACGCTGAATATTCGGTTCACCGGATGGCAGCAGAACTTCGCACAGACTATCGACGCCTTCGAGGACTATTCCTACCAAACCCTGGACGCGCGGGAGCTGGGGCGTGACGATACAACAGGCGCTCGATTGGCGCTGAACCTGGAGCTCGACCGAACGACCCTGAGACTTGTGTCGACGACCCAGGTCAGCACTCACGACAATCAGGAATTTGAAGCAAATGCGCTGGTAGACAATGAACTCGTCGCCGGTCCGCAACTACGATACCGGCAGCAACTGACGACGGTCGGTGCGGAAGCGGACCTGCGGATAAGCGATACCCTGGCATCGA
>JAUHYO010000389.1 GCA_030426325.1 Gammaproteobacteria bacterium
AGTCATCATGACCGTGCTGCACGCCGGCGGAAAATTCGATGATAACTCCTACAAGGTTTCCGGTGGTTTGCACGGCGTTGGCGTATCCGTGGTCAA
This sequence comes from Gammaproteobacteria bacterium, assembly GCA_030426325.1. GTDB lineage: Bacteria > Pseudomonadota > Gammaproteobacteria > Steroidobacterales > Woeseiaceae > UBA1847. The sequence continues at coordinate 97 of JAUHYO010000389.1, forward strand.
TGCCCTGTCCGAGCACCTGGTACTCACAATTCATCGCAATGGCAAGATCCACCAGCAGGAATACCGCGGGGGTGAGCCTGTCGCACCTTTGGCAGTGATCGGCGAAAGCGCCAAGACCGGAACGACCCTTCGGTTCAAGCCAAGCGCCCAGACCTTTTCCAATATCGAATTTCACTACGATATCCTCGCCAAACGCTTGCGTGAATTGTCGTTCCTGAACTCCGGGGTTCGTATCGAGCTGATCGATGAACGCAGCGACCGGCGTGACACCTTCCAGTACGAAGGTGGCATCCGGGCTTTCGTAGAGCACCTGAACAGAAACAAGGAGACCATCCACCCGACCGTCTTTCACTTCGTCCTGGAGCGGGACCACGTTGGCGTGGAAGTGGCGCTGCAGTGGAACGACACCTACCAGGAGAATATGTTCTGCTACACCAACAACATTCCGCAGCGTGACGGCGGTACGCACCTGGCCGGTTTCCGCAGCGCCTTGACCCGCACCCTTAACGGTTATATCGAACGGGAAATGACGGGGCCCAAAGACAAGTTCACGCCCAGCGGAGATGATGCAAGGGAAGGACTGACGGCCGTGCTGTCAGTGAAGGTGCCAGATCCCAAGTTCTCCTCCCAGACCAAGGACAAGTTGGTTTCATCAGAAATCAAAGGCATTGTCGAATCGGCGATGGCAGAACGCCTCGAAGACTTCCTGCTCGAAAACCCGCAGGAAGCCAAAGCAATCGTCGGCAAGATCATTGACGCGGCGCGTGCCCGGGAAGCAGCCCGCAAGGCCCGCGAGATGACCCGCCGAAAAGGCGCACTCGACATCGCCGGTCTGCCCGGCAAACTGGCCGATTGCCAGGAAAAAGACCCCGCCCTGTCAGAACTGTTCCTGGTGGAGGGTGATTCTGCTGGCGGCTCGGCGAAACAAGGCCGCGACAGACGGACCCAGGCGATCCTGCCCTTGAAGGGCAAAATTCTTAATGTCGAAAAAGCCCGTTTCGACAAAATGCTGCAGTCTGCGGAAGTGGGCACGTTGATTACCGCATTGGGTTGCGGCATTGGCCGTACCGATTTCGACCCGGACAAGCTCCGTTACCACCGCGTCATCATCATGACTGACGCCGACGTCGACGGCTCCCATATCCGCACCTTGCTGTTGACCTTCTTCTATCGGCAAATGCGCGAATTGATCGAACGCGGGCATATCTACATCGCCCAGCCGCCGCTGTACAAGATCAAGAAAGGCAAGCAGGAAGTTTACGTAAAGGACGATGCTGAACTGACCTCTCACCTGCTGAACGCCGCCCTCGACAATGCATTGGTCCACGTTACCGCCGATGCGCCCGCACTGTCCGGCCCGGCACTCGAATCACTGGCCAACGAGTACATCGCTGTCGAACGAATGATCGAGAGACTGTCCAACCGCTACGACGAAGCCGTCCTCCGAACTATTGCGAAAATGGACACGGTCCAACGCAACACGCTCGAATCAGACACCCTGACTGATCTTGAAGTCTGGACCGGGCAATTGTCCGAAGCTCTGCCGAAGGCTGACAGTGGCCGCGCCGGCAATGGCAAAACCATTACCTATACCGCCTCCCTCGAGCAAGGCGATGCTGACGGCGAAGGTGAGCGTATTGCGATACTTCGTGTCCAGCACGGTATCGGCACTACCCGCTACCTGCCGCGAGAGTTTTTCGACACCAGTGAATACCGCCACATCATGGCTTTGACCGACAAGCTTCGCGGCTTGTTGGGGCCGGACGCATACGTGGCACGCGGCGACAAGAAGCTGCCGATCAGCAAATTTGGAGAAGCCGTTGAGTGGCTGATGGCAGAAGCCCGCAAAGGCCAGTCCATCCAGCGCTACAAAGGTCTCGGTGAAATGAATCCCGAACAGCTGTGGGATACAACGGTCAACCCCGAAACCCGCCGTTTGTTGCAAGTGAAGATTGAAGACGCAATCAAGGCCGACGAAGTGTTCACCACCCTGATGGGTGACCAGGTCGAGCCGCGTCGCGACTTCATAGAAAAGAACGCACTGACGGTTTCCAACCTCGACGTTTAGCAATCCCGTCAATGGCCGGGCTCAGTCATGCAACTGGCTGATCTCGGCCATTTTGCTTTCGATCCATTCGCGCACGAGTTCGTTCGCTTCCTTAGGCGTAAGCCCGGCGGGATCAATCGCCGGCCCTATGCAAAACCGAATGAGGCCGGGCTTCTTGGTCAAACCACGGCGTGGCCAAAACTCACCGGCATTGTGTGCAACCGGAACAATGAGGCAGCCGGCCTCCACCGCCAGCGCGGCACCGCTGACGCCAAATTTTTTCTTTTCTCCGGCAGCGACCCGGGTCCCCTCGGGAAATATGGACACCCAAATACCGCTGGCCAGTCGTTTCTTGCCAAGCTCAATAACCTGCGTCACCGCGCGTCGCCCGGCGCTGCGGTTGATCGCTATGGGTTTCATCAACGCAAGACCCCAACCGAAAATTGGAATCCACTGCAGCTCACGCTTCAGTACCCAGGTTTGTGGCGGGAAGGTAATAAGCTGCGCGTAAGTTTCAAACACCGTGGAATGTTTGATCATGATCACGCTCGCATTCGATGGAATAT
>JAUHYO010000046.1 GCA_030426325.1 Gammaproteobacteria bacterium
GCGTTCCAACGCACACTTCAAGCTTGCCAATACGAAATTACCGCTAGGTGTCTCGTCAAACTTTCGCTATTGGGGTGACGACAAAACAATTTACATCAAGCGCGGCAAAGGGGGGCGCGTCTGGGACATTGACGATAACGAGTACATCGACTACCGACTTGCCTACGGGCCGATCATCCTCGGCTACGGCGACGAACGAGTCGATGCGGCGGCCCGAGAGGGTATGAATGTCGGCGGCGTTTTTGCGTTGTCGACCGAGCTCGAGTACGAAGTCGCCACACGCATCAGCAACATGGTGCCTGCTGCGGAACTCGTACGATTTTCAAACTCCGGAACCGAAGCGGTGATGGCGGCGCTGCGAATTGCTCGCGCCTATACCGGCAAGGATTCGCACGTTGTGATGGAAGGCGGTTACCACGGCGTATTCAGCGAAGTGATGTGGTATTCGGAAGTCGAGGACTGGGAACCGTCCGACGGCGACCCGGAAGTGCTGCCTTACGGCGAAGGCGTACCGAAAATAACCAAGCGCATGTTCCACACCGCGCCAATGAACGATGCCAATGCACTCGAGGATCTTTTCAGGAACAAGCGCAACGATATCGGTGCGTTTCTGATCGAGCCAATCATGGGCAACTGCTGTGCAATTACCGCCGATTCACAGTATCTAAAGGACGCCCGCGAATTATGCGATCGCTACGACGTCCTGTTGATCGTCGACGAGGTAAAAACCGGTTTTCGAGTAGCGAAAGGCGGCGTGCAGGAGTTGTTTGGTATCAAGGCCGACATCTGCACTTTCGCGAAGGCCATTGCGAATGGCTACCCAATATCGGTCGTTGCTGGCCGGGAAGACATCATGCGGCAGCTCGGCGACGGGGTCGTGCACGGTGGTACGTTCACCGGCCATTCCGTTTCTCTGGCCGCTGCAGCGAAGACGCTCGAAATTCTTGACGAAACCAGTGCGCTCGCCGATATCGAATCCTATGGCCTGAAATTGCAGCAGGGGATGAGTCGCATTCTGCAAGCGCGAGGCATTGAACACTGCTTTACCGGTCATCCTTCCCTGATGGGATTATTTTTTGCGGAAAGAGCACCGTCTGACTACCGGGAGTGGATGCATTCTGACTATGAGTTCTACGATGCCCTTGCGCCGGAGCTTCATGACCAGGGCATTCTCGTCGAACCGGATTCGCGGGAACCGTGGTTTTTGTGCGAGTCTCACAATGTGAAATGCCTTGATGAAACGCTGGACAAATTCGGGCGTGCAGTGGACATTACATTGAACAAACTAGAACAGAAGGCACCAGGCCCGGTCGCCGTCGGAGGCCCAACAAGCAAATGAAAACTTACGACGCAATCGTCGTCGGTGCCGGACACAATGGCCTGACGAATGCGGCATTTCTCGCCAAAGCGGGACTTGACGTTGTCTGCGTGGAGAAGAACGACTACATCGGCGGTGCTGCTGTCAGTCGCAACCTCTACAAAGACTGGTGGTATTCGAATTGTTCCTACGTGTGCAGCCTGTTGCGGCCCGAAATTTATCGTGCACTGGAACTGCATCGTCACGGATTGCAGATCACGCCCTACGGCGGTTCCGTGCAGTTCATGGAGAATGGTGACTACTACGGGTCTTACCAGGACGAAGAAGTCGCCTACCGTGAAATGGCACGCTTCTCGCGTCACGATGCGGACGCCTACAAACGCTACTCAGCCGACACCATGCGCCAGTGCCGATTCATCCGGGATTTCCTGCTGAGCACCGCGCCGGATCCGACGTCGTTCAAGCCGAAAGACCTGATGGAACTTGCCCGAATCGGTGGCAAGTTCCTGGAGATGGGCGAAGATCGCATGTACGACACGATTCGTTTCTGGACGATGAGTGTTGCCGAGTATCTCGACGAGTATTTCGAAACCGACGTCATCAAGGCGGCCATGTCGGGCAGTGGCATCATTGGCACGGCACTCGGTATTCATTCGCCGGGCACCGCCTACGTACTGCTGCACCATTACATGGGCGAAGTCGACGGCAACGTCGGTTCCTGGGGCTTCGCGCGCGGCGGCATGGGCTCGGTTTCCAAGGCCATTGCCGGTGCGTTCCAGGCAGCCGGCGGCGAGCTTCGCACCGAAGCCGGCGTTGACCAAATCATCGTTAAGAATGGAAAGGCTGCGGGCGTTGCGCTGGAAAATGGCGATGAGATACACGCCAACGTCGTCGTCTCGGCGATGGATGTGAAACGCACGTTCCTGAAATGCGTGAACAAATCAGACCTGCCTTCCCAGTTTCACCAGCGTGTCGAGAACTTCAAGATTCGCGGCTCGTCCGGCAAGGTCAATATTGCGCTCGATGGTCTGCCGACCTTCCCGGCCTTGCCCAAGGGCAGCACGCTCTATAACAGCGACATGCATTTTATCGATTCCATGGAACGCATGGAGCGGGCCTACGACGACTGGAAAGACGGTCGCTGGTCCGAAGACCCCTACATCGACATGTTGATTCCGACCTTGAACGATCCGACGATGGCGCCGCCGGGCAAGCATTTCATGAGCTGCTTCGTCCAGTATTGTCCGCACAAGATTGAAGGACGTGACTGGACAAGCGCTGAAAAAGACGCGTTCGGCCAAACGGTGATCAACCAGATTGCAAATTACAGCCCGGACTTCAAAGACCTGATTCTGCATGCGGAGATTCGTACGCCGCAGGATATTGAGGCAGAGATCGGCATTACCGAAGGCAATATCTTCCACGGTGAGCTGACGATGGATCAACTGTTGTTCAATCGCCCGATTCCCGGCTATGCGCAGTATCGCAGCCCGGTCAAGGGATTGTATATGTGTGGATCGAGCACGCATCCCGGTGGTGGCGTTATGGCCGCACCCGGAGCCAATGCGGCACGGGAGATCCTGAGTGATCTTAAACGCCCCAACACCGTACCGGAGAACTTTGGCGATGACTGATCAATACGACGCAATTATTGTTGGTGCCGGCCACAACGGGCTGGTGTGTTCGGCGTTGCTGGCGAGAGCGGGTAAACGTGTGCTTGTTCTGGAAGCGAACGAGCAGGTTGGCGGTGCCGCTATTACGCGTGAGTTTGCAGACGGCTATTCCGTTTCTGCCTGCGCTCACCTGCTGTACCAGTTGCAGCCGGCTGTTCGCAAAGACCTGAAATTGTCACCGCGCCTGGCATGTGAAGATATGACGACAATCGCGCTGGGCGAAAATGGCAAACATCTGCGTATCGAGGACAAGCGCATCGAAGGCGTGAACAAGGAAGACGCGGACCATTACCGGGAGTTCCGGAAACGTATGACGCGATTCGCGGACTTGCTGCGTAAATTTCTGAACAAGCCGCCGCCGCGTCTCGGCACGAAGGAATTCAAGGACCTTGCAACCCTCGCTCAACTCGGACTTGATCTCAGGATGCTCGGTAAAGATGAAATGCGTGCGTTCCTGCGTCTCATCGGCATGAATATTTACGATGAAGTCACGGAGCGTTTCGAAAATCCGCTGTTGCGCGGTGCGATCAGCCTGGATGCCGTTCTCGGTACCCACCTCGGACCGCGTTCACCGAATACCATCATGACTTACCTTTACCGGCAGGCAGGGGATCATGGCCGCAACGGTATTCCGGCAGGCGGCATGGGCAGCGTCAGCAACGAGTTGGCACATGTTGCGCGCAGCGAAGGCGCAACGATTCGAACCGGCATTCCGGTCAAGCGAATCATTGTCGAAAATGGTCGAGTAACGGGTGTTGAGACGGAGACCGGCGATCGCTTCGACAGCTTTACGGTCATTTCCAACGCCGATCCAAAGCGCACGATCATGGACCTGGTTGGCGTGAAACATGTCGAGACAGGATTCACCCGGCGAATTCATAACCTGAGAGCAAAGGGCAACGCCGCGAAACTTCACCTTGCACTGGATGGATTGCCCAAGTTCGCGGGCCTGTCGAAGAAAGACCTTGCTGAACGCATCGTCATTGCGCCGGATGAAAACTATGTAGAGCGCGCTTTTAATCCGGCAAAGTACGGTGAAAGTTCACCGGCACCGGTCGTCGAGCTGACGTTCCCCAGTTTGCGCGATGAAACCATGGCGCCAACAGGCAAGCACGTAATGTCAGCGGTCGTTCAGTACGCGCCATACGATCTGAAAGGTGGCTGGACTGACGACGCGAAAGCGGCTTTTGAGAAGGTCGTCATCGACACGATCGCGCGCTATGCGCCGGACATCGCCTCACGAGTCACAGCCAGCGAGCTACTGACGCCGGTCGATATCGAGCGCGAATTTCATATCAGCGGCGGTCACTGGCACCACGCTGAACTGACTCTCGACCAGTTCATGTTTGTCCGACCGGTGAGCAGTTCGGCCCAGTACAGCATGCCTCTCGAAGGGCTCTATCTGTGCGGTGCCGGAACGCATCCCGGCGGTGGCGTCAGTGGCGCGGCAGGCCGTAATGCCGCGAAAACCATCCTCGGCCGGGAGGCAGCAGCATGAGCAAACAGGCACCCGTCCACCAGGGACGACTGAAAACACCGTTTTATTCACGACTCGAGAAGCTGGACTTCGTCAATGAATGGCACCAGTGGAAGGGCTATTCCAGCGCCGATTCGCTGTATTGCTCGGACACTGAGTATTTCGCGATTCGCAATGCGACTGCGGTATTCGATCTTACGCCGATGACGAAGTACCGGATCAGCGGGCCCGACGCACTGGATTACCTGAACCGGCTGGTGACACGCGACATGGCCAAGATTAAACCCGGACGTGTCGCCTATGCCGTCTGGTGCGATGACCAGGGGCAGGTGATTGACGATGGCACCATTTTTCATTTGCGCGAAGGTGAGTACAGGCTGTGTTCGCAGGAGCGGCACTTTGCATGGCTACAGGCTGCGGCAATCGGTTTCGACGTTTCGATAACTCACGAGACTGACAATATCGCGGCGCTGGCGGTACAGGGACCGACCTCCTTCAGCACCTTGAACAACATGGGCTTCGAAGGACTTGCGGATCTCAAACCCTTTGGGTTGATGCATGTCGATTTTCAGGGCAGCGAGCTGATGATCTCAAGAACCGGGTTTACCGGCGATTTGGGCTATGAGCTCTGGATCGATCCGGATAAGGCCGAGGCGCTTTGGGATGCCCTGTTCGAGGCTGGAAAGCTGTACGGTATCCGGGCGATTGGAACCGACGCGCTTGAATTGTCGCGGATTGAAGCTGGCTTTCTTGCGGCGTACATGGAGTTCTTGCCTGCTGACGAAACGGTGCGAACCGGTCGCTCGCGATCACCGCTGGAGCTTGGTCTCGAATGGCTGGTGGATTTCAAGAAGCCGAATTTCAACGGTCGTCGTGCACTCGCCGAGGAAAAACGCAAGGGTTCTACCTGGCGCCTGGTCAAACTGGACATTGAAGGGAACAAGACGGCGCATCATTCCTATATTTTCGGCCAGGAAAAAACCAACAAGCCTGCGATTGGCTTTATCACTTCCGCGGCATGGTCGCCGGTGTGCAAACAAAACATTGCCCTGGGCACCGTCCGTGCACCCCGCGGCATGCCGGGCGATACGGTGTGGGTCGAGATCTATTACCAGAGAGAGATGCACTGGAACCGGCACATGGCAAAGGCGACTGTTGTCGACAAGCCTTTCTGGTTCCCGCCCCGCCGTGGAGCAACGCCGCCCGGGCCGTTTTAGCAAGGCCGCTTCGTGAAGAAACACCGGCTTGATCCCTTGCTGCGACCGACTTCGGTCGCAGTTGTCGGTGCGTCGCAACGCGCGGACACGATCGGCAACTGGACGCTGAAAAATCTTCTTAAAGGTGGATACAAGGGTCGAATTTACCCGGTCAATCCGCGCTACGATTCCATCGAGGGCCATCGTTGTTACGCGACGCTGTCCGAACTCCCCGAGGTGCCGGAACTCGCCGTGTTTGCAGTCAGCGACGCGCGACTGGAAGCCGTACTCGATGAGGCCATTGCCGTTGGCATACCGGCGGCGGTAATTCAGTCGACACTGGTGATCGACGACGATTCAGAACCCCCGCTCAAGGCGCGCGTCCAGGCCAGGATTCGGGCGGCTGGCATGCATGTCTGCGGTGCCAACGGCATGGGCTATTACAATGTGCGGGACCGTGTCTGGACCTGCGGCTTCGACAGCGCAGAGCACCCGGCGCCCGGTAACGCCACCCTGATCACTCACTCCGGAGCCGGCATGTCCGGCATCGTCGATTGCGAGGAACGCTTAAGAATCAATCTTGCCGTTTCGGCCGGCAACGAGCTCAGCACGTCGATGGACGAATACATCGACTTCGCACTCGACTTGCCGGAAACACGTGTCATTGGCCTGTTTATAGAGACTGCGCGTAACCCGAAGGGCTTCGAGGCGACATTGAGAAAAGCAGCCCAACGCCGTATTCCCGTTGTTGCGCTTAAGGTCGGCCGAACCGCCGAATCGGCACGTCTCACGGTCTCCCACTCGGGTGCAATGGCCGGCGATGACGCAACCTATGAAGCCCTGTTCGATCGCTACGGTGTGCAACGAGTCCGGGACCAGGATGAACTGGCGACCGCGCTGATCATGTTCGCGGAGTTGCACCCGGTGGGCGCAGGTGGCCTTGTGTCCCTGCACGACTCCGGCGGCGAACGTCAGTTGCTGGTCGACCTCGCTGACGACGCTGATGTCCCGTTAACCCGGCTCTCCGACGAGACCAAAGAAAAACTGAAAGCCGTACTGGATCCGGAGCTGCCCGCGGTGAACCCGCTGGACGCCTGGAGTCGCGGCGGTCCGGACGCATCAAAAATGATGACAAGCGCTCTGACATTGATGATGCAGGATCCCGGTGCGGCACTCGGTGCCGTCATTCATGACCGGGCACCCTACGGAAAAATCTACTCCAGCTATCTTTCCTACATGCAACGTGCTCGCGCCGACTCGGGCAAACCGGTTGCATTGGTCGCGGCACGCCAGGGTACGGGCCACGATGCCGCCGTTGTCACCAGCACACATGCCGGTTATCCGGTGCTGGACGGCGTCAGCCAGTTCCTGAAGGGTGTGCACGCGCTGTTTGCGTATCGCGACTACCTGCTCCGCGAACAGGTCGACCTGCCAGCTGCCGACGGCGCCGCGGTCAAGCGCTGGCAGGGGCGCTTGCGAAAAGGCACCATGCTGGGCGAGTTTGACTCGCTCAACCTGCTTGCGGATTTCGGCATACAAACCTCATCGCCCATTGAAGCGCACGATGAAGCCTCGGTGGTCGCGGCAGGCAAGACCTGCGGTTACCCGCTGGTATTGAAGACCGCGAAACCCGGATTGATTCACAAGTCTGACCAGGCCGGCGTTGTTGTCGGAATCGCTGACGAAAGTCAACTGTTGAACATGTATGCGTTGATGCGAAAGCGTCTCGGTGACGAGGTGCTGGTTTCAGCTGTTGCTGACGCCGGTGTTGAGATGATCCTCGGCGTCAAACGTGACCCGCAATTTGGCCCGGTTGTTGTCCTGGGTTTCGGCGGCGTTCTCGCAGAGACTGTGCACGACGTGCAGTTTGCATTACCGCCGTTCAGCGCCAGTCATGCGCGGCGCTGTATCGATCGCATGAAACTAAGGCCCCTGCTGGACGGGCAGCGCGGCATGCCGGCGGCGAACATTGAGGGTTTTTGTGCCCTGGCAGAACGTTTCTCCATTATGGTTGATGCTTTGCGTGACGTTATCTCGGAGCTCGATGTGAATCCGGTCATCGTCAGCGATCGTGCGGCGACCGCGGTCGATGCGGTCGTTATCGGGCGCGACCGCAGGGAAGGCTAGATGAAAAAACTCGAAGTTTATCAATCGCTTTGGGCGATGGAGTTGCGCAACCCGAATACGAGCGAGCGCAGCAGGGAAGAGGCTTTCGCAATGATTGCAAAGGCCGGTTTCGATGGGGCTTGCATCGATCCGTCCGTTGAGGAAATTCCTGAGTGCCGCGAGTTTGCCCACCTTTTCGACGATCACAATTTGAAGGTGATGGTCAATGCCTTTCCTCATTCCGTTGAAGACCTCGCGCCGATCATTGATTTCGCCGTCGAACTCGATGCAACCGTGGTTAACGTTATCGGCGGAGTGATGCCGATCAGGCCGGAGGATGCGGTCAAAGATGTGCGACGCTGGATCGCCGAGGCGGCAGATCGCGGTATGCCGTTGCTGTTCGAAACGCATCGCGACGGATTATTGAACGACCTGTTTTTCACGCTGCAACTGATGGACCTCGTTCCGGAAATGCGACTTTGCGCGGACTTGTCGCACTTCGTTGTTGACCGCGAAATGCGCGCCCCGATTTCGGCGCGTGATCAGGCGTATATTCGTTCGATTCTGCAACGCTCCGATTGTTTTCAGGGGCGTGTCGCCAGTCGCGAGCAGGTGCAGGTGCAAATCGATTTTCCGCAACACCAGCAATGGGTCGAAATATTCAGGGCCTGGTGGAAAGAGGGTATGCGCGGCTGGCGGAAGCGGAATGACGATGACGCAACGCTGGCGTTCTTGTGCGAGCTTGGGCCGCCTCCCTACGCGATTACAGACGCGCAGCAAAACGAACTTTCGGATCGCTGGCAGGAATCGCTGACAATTCGCGACTGGGCACGTACGATCTGGTCAGAACTGGAAAGCGAGGGCTGAGGTGGAAAAACTACAGGCAACGGTTGTCTCCGTTCACGTCGGCATCGCTGACGCGCACGGCAAGGAGGAGCGCGATTCAATCGACCTCGCGTTCGACGGTGTCGTCGGTGACCGTCACCGGTCTTTTACCCGCACCTGCTTCGGTGGCGACAAGCAAGCCAAGGGAACATTGCGTCGCAATGAAAGGCAATGGTCAGCGGTATCAATCGAAGAACTCGCCGAAATCACTGCGGCGATGGATTTGTCCGAGCCTTTATCCGCCAGCGATGTTGGTGCCAATCTCTGCCTGCAGGGTATTAGCGAGTTATCGCGGCTGCCCATGGGAAGCCTGCTGGAATTTCCGTCGGGCGCCGTTCTGATGGTGTCCGAGTACAATCCGCCTTGCCGCGACAAGGGGGCGCAACTGGCGAGCAAGTACCAGACGCGATCGGGAAAGCCGCTGTCGGATACCCATTTTCCGAAAGCGGCAAAGCTTACCCGGGGCATTGTCGGCGTCGTCGAGGTGCCCGGCCCGATTTCACCGGGCGACAACGTGGTGGTTACGGTTTACCGGCATCCGTCGTGGCTTCAGCGCTCGTCTTGATGACCGTACCGCCTTTCATCACAAAATCGACTTGCTGCAGCAAGCGGATATCGTCGAGCGGATTGCCGCGCACGGCGATAATGTCCGCATAACGGCCAACGTCCAGCGCACCCACATCTTTCTGGAGCCCCATGTGATCAGCCGGTACTGACGTCGCCGACTTGATGGCCTGCATCGGGGTCATGCCACGCTCGATCATGATCTCGAACTGCTTCGCGCCCAGGTCATGCGGCAACACGCCGAGATCCGTACCAAACATTAATGTGACACCAGCCGCCAGGGCCTTCTCAAACACGATTCGCTGTGCTTCCGTCGTGTCGGTGTTCTTTTGCATGAACTCTTCAGCATAGCCATTGGCGACGCCGACCTCATCCGTGTAAGTGCCGTTATAGACGTCCATTGAAAATGCGACACCGTGTTTCGCCGCCAGCGCGACGGATTCATCGTCACCCAGCGACGCGTGTTCTATCGAGTCAACGCCTGCCAGGATGGCATCCTTGATTGATTCGGCACTGTGCGCATGGGCTGTAACCTTGATACCGGCCGCTTTGGCAACTTCGACGACCGCGGCAATTTCCTCACGGGTCATCTCGGGTGCGCCTGGATCACTGCCGTGGCCGAATACGGCTCCGGACGCGATGATCTTGATAAAGTCCGCACCGCCGTCAACAACCTGCTGCGCACGGGCACGGAATTCATCAGGACCACGTGCTACGCCGGCACGATAGTAATCCGGGATCTCACTGTCATCGATGCCGGGAATGTACAAATCGCCACCACCGTGCGGAATTGTCAGGTAGGGACCGCCGACCCGAATGCGAGGACCGACGACTTCGCCGGCAACGATTCGATCCCTGAGGTCCCGATCGAGCCACACCATGTATGAACCAACGTGCCGGACCGTCGTGAACCCGGCATCGAGGACGATTTTTGCCAGCTCTTCGGACAGGCGCCGCAGATCGTCCGGCGTTTTTCTCAAGAATATCGTGTAGTCGTCCGCGTAATCCGGGAGTCCGTCAAAATGCACGTGCATGTCGATCAGGCCTGGCAGGCAGGTGTAATCGCGCAAATCAACAAGCGTCGCATTCGCCATCGACGGATTGGCGTCAGGCAGAATCTCACTGATCCTTTGCCCCTGGATGCCGAAGTACGTTTCGCCGCCGAGCGAGTCGGACAAGCCGTCGATAACGGCACCGCAGCGCACGACGCTATCGTATTTCGCAGCAGGCTCCGCGACCTCTGCTTTCTGACAGGCGCTGACAAGTGTCAAGGCGATTAGCAAACCGGATAAACGAATCATTACTGCTCCTTATCAATTCCCGAACAGTAGTAAGCTGCACGGAATGGCACAAAGTGACTTGCAAACGAGGACGACGGCATTTAGCCGGCTTCTGATGACAGAGCGCCCCGTCCTGCTGGACGGCGGGCTGGCAACCGAGCTCGAAGCACAGGGTCTGGACATTGGTAATCCGCTTTGGTCGGCGGCCTTGTTGCAAGACGATCCTGAAGCGATCGTAAAGGCGCATTGTGCGTACATCGCAGCAGGCGCGCAATGCATCGAAACGGCCAGTTACCAGGCCAGCTACGAGGGCTTTGTTGCAAATGGTCTGTCCGGCCCACAGGCAGAAAAACTGATGCGCCTGTCCATTGACCTTGCAATGCGTGCTCGGGACGATTGCCGCGCAGATGTCGCGATTGCCGCGAGTCTCGGACCCTACGGAGCGATGCTGCATGATGGCTCCGAGTATCGCGGAGACTATCGCGCGGACGAAGGCGAATTGCGGGCATTTCACCGAAAGCGCATTGCTTCATTCGATACACCCGATGTCGATGTCGTCGCACTGGAGACTATTCCGTCCATGCCGGAAGCGCGCGTCCTGGATGCGCTGTTGCGCGACTGCAAGACACCGGCCTGGATCAGTTTTTCCTGCCGCGACGAACAGCATATTTGCGACGGAACGCCTTTAGCTGATGCGGCAGCGCTTTTCCAGCAGCACCCGACGGTCGCCGCCATCGGAATCAATTGCACACCACCGCAATTTGTTCCAGCGTTGATCGGAATACTTCGCGAAGCGGTGCCGGACAAGGCGATCATCGCTTACCCGAACTCGGGAGAAACCTATCATGCGGGCGACAACCGCTGGACCGGCACGGTCACACCAGGTGACTGCGCGAGCGCCGCTGCAGAATGGGTCCGGGCAGGCGCAAAGTTCGTCGGCGGTTGCTGTCGAATGGGCCCATCCCATATCGCGGCGATGGGCGCGATGCTCAGCCAGCTGCGTTGAGAACGATAGGCGGAATGTCGGCGGGACTGTGTGCGATTGCTGCGGCACCTGCGGCATTTAACTCGTCCACGGAACCGTAACCATACGATACGCCAATCGGGCGAATGCAGTTGGCGAGTGCGCCAATGAGATCGTGCCTGCGATCGCCGATCATGATTCGATCGGTACACGCCGGATTCTCAAGAATCGCAAAGTTCAGCAAATCCACTTTGTTCGAACGTGTTCCATCGAGTTCGGATCCGAAAATTCGCTCGAAATAATCGGCCAGACCAAAGTGCTCGACAATTCGGGTCGCGGCTACCTGCGGCTTGCTGGTTGCGACATACAATGTGCAGTCTTCATCGCCCGCAATGGTTTCCAGCGCGTCGTGAATGCCCTGGTAGGGGATGTTCTCAAGCCAGCCGACCTCATCGAAACGTTCACGGTACAGGTCCACCGCCTGAAGGGTCAGATCATCGCCGACAATTTGTGGCAGCGTTTCGTAAAGTGGTGGTCCGATGCAGCTTCTCAGAAATTCATCGCTTGGTTTTGAAAAACCGAGTTTCTCGACCGCGTAGGTAATGCATTTGGTAATTCCCTCGAACGGATCGGTCAATGTGCCGTCGAGGTCAAAGTAGACGTGTGTTGGCATTCGCGTAGCATATCAGTATGGCTCCGGTGCAGGACAGATGACCTTGAAGATCGCGGTGACAGGTTGCGGCCCGGCCGGGTTGACTGCCGCGATTATGTTATCCGGGCAGGGTCATGATGTAACGCTGTTCGAGCGCTTCGCCTCGCCACGACCAATCGGGTCGGGAATCATACTGCAACCCACCGGACTCGCCGTGCTGCGTGACCTGGGGCTTTTCGACGAAATACACGCCCTGGGCAAACGGATCGATCGAATTCACGGCGTAACCATGCCGTCGCGCCGTCGGGTACTGAACGTCGACTACAGCGTCCTCGGTGACGACTACCATGGCCTTGCCGTACACCGCACGGCGTTGTTTGACGTGCTGTATAAAAAGGCGCTGACCTGCGATTTAAAAATCCTCAACAATGTCGATGTGCAGGATGTCGCCCGTAGCGATCAGGCCATTGCCATTGTCGATCAGAATCACGAACGATTTGGTGCCTTTGACATCGTGGTCGATGCAAGTGGCGCCGGCACCCATCTCAGGTCACATGCTGTGCACCCGGCACGCCCGCGCGAACTTGAGTATGGCGCTTTGTGGGGCGCATTCGACTGGCCGGGCGCGAACTTCGATTCCAATACGCTGGAGCAACGCTATGTCGGTGCACACACGATGATTGGTGTCCTGCCAATTGGGCGGCATTCAGGCGTTCTGAACGATCAGGTCGCATTCTTCTGGAGTATCAAAACACGCGATCATGAGCGCTGGCTCTGCAATGGTCTGGAATCATGGAAATCGACCGTACTGGCGATCTGGCCGGATACCCGGGTTATTCTCGACCAGATCACAGCGGACAGTGACATGGCGCTGGCGAAGTACGGTCACTGCACGTTACGGACGCCCTTCGGTCATCGAATCGCCTTTCTTGGTGATGCCGCGCATTCGACGAGCCCGCAGCTGGGACAGGGGGCAAATATGGCGTTGCTTGATGCCTGGGCATTATCGAAGGCCCTGGAAAAAAGCAGCGATGTGCGGACGGCATTGAAGTCTTACGCGGCAAGCCGGCGCTGGCATGTTCGTGCGTTTCAGGCGGCGAGCCTGGCGCTAACGCCGTTTTATCAATCCGACAGTCGTGTACTTGCCTTGCTTCGTGATGGCCTGTTCGACCCGGTGGCGAAGCTGCCTGTCGCACGACGCGTTGTGGCGGGACTGATTTCCGGCATGCTCGGTCGCCTGCCGAGGGGATTACGGGTTTAGGTTTTTCTCCATCTCCGAGAACAGTATTGAGAATCCGTTCGCGGAATAGAGATTCATCGCCGCGTGGTTACTCTGCAGCACACCAATACGCAATGTGCTGACATTCCTGGAACGGGCAAAACTTTCGCCCGCTTCGAGCAATTCCTTCCCCAGTCCCCGTCGCCGAAACTCGGGAGCAACGACCAGATCGGAGATCAGGCCGTACTCGATATCGCCGTCTTCAATTTCACCGCTGCTGACCCGTGTCAGCACGGTCACAAACCCTGCGACCCCGGCGTCGATTTCAGCGATCAGGATCTGCCCAACAGCCTGCTTGCACCGCAACAGCATTTGCGGCACGTATTCATCGACGATGGCCGCGCCGGAGGGCATGCGCGGCTCAAGTTTTCGTTCGTAGT
>JAUHYO010000390.1 GCA_030426325.1 Gammaproteobacteria bacterium
GACTTCGTATTCGACGGGCGAGCCACCCGGCCATACGACGTTGATGCGCCAACCAATCCGTTGAGTGTCTATGGGCAGACCAAGCGCGATGGCGAACTCGAGGTTTTGGAGCGCGCACCCGGAGACGCGGCAGTCGTTCGCACGGCCTGGCTCTACAGCAAATCTGGAAAGAACTTTGTCAAGACCATGCTTGCACTGATGGGCAGCCGTGACGAAATCAGTGTCGTAGCGGATCAGCGCGGCACGCCGACATGGGCAAATTCCCTCGCAGTTGCTGTTTGGTTGCTCGCCTGTAGGCCGGATCTCAACGGCATTTTCCACTGGACGGACGCTGGAGAGACAACCTGGTTTGAGTTCGCTGTCGCCGTTCAGGAAGAGGCGCTGGAACTTGATTTACTCGAGGACGCAATTCCGATTTATCCGATCGCCTCGGAGGCGTTTCCGACGGCCGCGGTTCGGCCCAGCTACAGCGTATTGAACACTGAATCAACCTGCCTGGCCCTCGACTTGCAACCAGCCCCATGGCGAGTCAATCTGCGTCGCATGCTGAAAGGGATGAAAAGTTAGATGGCAAGACTACTGGTGACTGGCGGCGCCGGATTTATCGGCGCGAACTTTGTTCATTACTGGGCGGACGAATATCCCGATGACCGTATCGTTGTTCTTGACTCCCTGACCTATGCAGGCAATCTGGCTAGCCTGGATCGATTGACGGCAAGTGAAAATTTTCGATTTGTCAAACAAAGTATCATCGAGAAAGACGCAGTGATCACACTTCTGCGCGAAGAGAGAATCGATACCATAGTGCATTTTGCGGCTGAGTCGCACGTTGACCGGTCGATTCGCGGCCCAGCGGATTTTATTGATACCAACATTGTTGGTACACACAACTTATTGCAGGCAGCTCGGAGCGTCTGGTTGGATAGCGACGACGCGCCCGCCAATCACCGCTTCCATCATATTTCAACCGATGAGGTATACGGTTCGCTCGGGCCATTCGATCCCGGCTTTTCTGAGTTAACGCCGTATGCACCAAATTCGCCGTATTCGGCGAGCAAGGCAGCATCGGATCACCTGGTCCGGGCCTATCACCATACGTACGGGCTTCAGGTTACGACCAGCAATTGTTCCAACAACTATGGCCCCTACCAATTCCCCGAAAAACTGATTCCATTAATGATTGTCAACGCACTGGACGGCAAGCCGCTACCGGTTTACGGAGACGGGTCTAACATTCGTGACTGGCTGTACGTCGAGGATCATGTTCGGGCGATTGATCTCGTGCTCAAGAAAGGTCGTGTCGGCGAAACCTACAACATCGGTGGCAATGAAGAACGAGCCAATATCGACATTGTGAATACAATTTGTGCTGCGATCGACGCTGCATTCGCTAATGATGAAGATCTGGCCATACGATTCCCTGCGGCACCTGCTGCAACAGGAGGCCCAACCAGATCACTGGTGACTTCCGTCAAGGATCGTCCGGGGCATGATTGGCGCTATGCGATTGACCCCAGTCGTGCGCGGGATGAGCTCGGCTTCAAGCCGAAGCATGATTTCGCCGGCGGGCTCGCGAGCACCATTGACTGGATGCTCAACAATGAAAATTGGTGGCGGTCTGTGATGGATGGCAGCTATCGGGACTGGGTCACCGAGCACTATGCAAGTAACTGAACCGCATCCGGTTCGTTCTGTATAATCGCAAGAAAACCAAACAAATCTGAGACTAATATGCGTTTGACAATTTTTGGCTCCGGTTACGTAGGTCTGGTTACCGGCGCCTGCATGGCGGAGATGGGTAACCATGTTGTCTGCTACGACATCGACGAGGCCAAAATCGCCCGCCTAAATGCTGGCGACGTGCCAATCTACGAGCCCGGGCTCGATGCTTACATTGAGCGAAACGTAGAATCCGGGCGCCTGGAATT
Source organism: Gammaproteobacteria bacterium (assembly GCA_030426325.1). GTDB lineage: Bacteria > Pseudomonadota > Gammaproteobacteria > Steroidobacterales > Woeseiaceae > UBA1847. Next base: position 1,929 of record JAUHYO010000390.1, read on the forward strand.
TACGACAGATGCCAAAAAGGCTGTTGATCACGGTCTTTTTCAGTTCATTTCGGTCGGCACACCACCCGACGAGGACGGTTCTGCAGACCTGAAACATGTCCTGGCCGTCGCCCGATCAATCGGCGAGCACATGGACGACTATCGCATTATCGTTGACAAATCGACGGTACCGGTAGGGACTGCTGACAAAGTTAAAGCCGAAGTACAAAAGGCGCTGGATACTCGTGGTGAAGCTATTGAGTTCGATGTCGTTTCGAATCCGGAGTTTCTCAAAGAAGGCGCTGCGATCGGCGATTTCATGAAACCCGACAGGATTATCGTTGGAACGGACAACCCGAGGACAACGGAGCTATTGCGATCGCTCTATGAGCCCTTCAACCGCAACCACGACCGGCTGATCAGCATGGACATTCGCTCAGCTGAACTCACCAAGTACGCGGCGAACGCCATGCTGGCGACCAAGATCAGCTTCATGAACGAGGTGGCCAATCTGGCAGAGCGATTTGGTGCGGATATCGAAAAGGTTCGCCTGGGAATCGGCTCGGACCCCCGTATCGGCTATCACTTCATTTACCCTGGTGCTGGTTACGGCGGTTCGTGCTTTCCAAAAGATGTGCAGGCACTGGCGAAATCCGCGGCTGATTCGGGCTACGACGCTTCGCTGCTGAAGGCTGTCGAGGAGGTCAACCTCAGGCAGAAGCGGCGCATATTCGAAAAGATGCAGGGTCACTATGGTGCAAAACTCAAAGACAAGACTA
>JAUHYO010000391.1 GCA_030426325.1 Gammaproteobacteria bacterium
TACAGATATGCGGCGTTCGCGCAGGCATGAGCCTGATGCTGACAGGCAACCCGGTCGCACCCGGAAAAGCGATGGCCATAGGGCTGGTCGACAAGTTGACCAACGATTCGCAGTGGCGCGAGGATGCAGTCGCCCTGATCCAAAGTGCGCCGCCGAAACAGCGTGCACCGTTGCTCGATCGCCTGATAAACGTATCGTTCGTTCGCCCGCTGGTTCGCAATATGTTGCTGAAGCAAGTCCGGGGAAAAGCGCGAAAGGAACACTATCCGGCACCCTACGCGATGATCGATATCTGGACGACGGACGGCGCATCGAGCGAAACCGGTTACGAGGTCGAGGCCAAAAGTTTTGCCGAACTGATGTGCACCGACACATCCCGAAACCTTGTACGGGTATTTTTCCTGCAGAGTAAGCTCAAAGCGCAAGGCAACAAAACGGATAAACAGATCGGCCACGTACACGTCGTCGGCGCCGGCGTAATGGGTGGCGACATCGCGGCCTGGTGCGCACTGCGCGGTCACACCGTCACGCTGCAGGACCGTGAACAAAAGTATATTGATCCGGCGATTGAACGCGGTGCAAAACTGTTTGCCAAGCGAATTCGGAATGACGCGGAACGCGCGGCGGCGACCGAGAGACTGCAATCCGATCTTCGCGGTGATGGTGTTGCCAGGGCGGATCTGATCATCGAGGCAATCATCGAAAACCTCGAGGCCAAGCAGGGACTTTACAAGGCACTCCAGGAAAAGATGAAGCCCGGTGCGCTGCTGGCGACCAATACTTCAAGTATTCGACTCGAAGAGTTGCGCACGGTGCTTAATGAGCCGCAACGATTTATCGGTTTGCATTTTTTCAATCCCGTTGCAATGTTGCCACTGGTGGAAGTCATTCGCTGCGACGACACCGAACAGGATGCTTTGGATGTCGGATTCGCGTTTACCAAGGGCATTGGCAAGTTTCCGCTGGAATGTGCGAGCGCGCCCGGATTCGTCGTGAATCGAATTCTTGCGCCTTACATGGGCGAAGCGATGCACCTTGCCGAAGACGGCGTGCCGCTGGCTGCTATTGACGAGGCCGCGGTCAAGTTCGGCATGCCAATGGGTCCGGTCGAACTGGCGGACAGCGTTGGACTGGATGTTGCCCTCCACGTTTCGAAAGTGCTCGGCGCCGCATTGAATCGACCCGTGTCGTCAAAGCTTCAGAAAATGGTTGATGATGGTTTATTGGGCAGAAAATCGGGTCAGGGATATTATCGCTGGGAGAATGGCAAGGCGGTCAAACCGTCGGCACAGGACTATGACGTGCCCGAGGATGTTGAAGATCGCCTGATTCTGTCGATGATCAACGAGGCGGTGGCCTGTCTTCACGAAGGGGTGGTGACTGATGCCGACCTACTTGATGCCGGTGTTATCTTTGGCACGGGATTCGCGCCGTTCCGGGGCGGCCCCCTGCACTACGCCAAAAAGCGGGGAACGACGTCGATCGTGATGCGTCTCAATCAGCTGGCGAAGGCCCACGGTGAGCGATTTGAGCCACACAGTGGCTGGTCTGAGCTGTGACGAGGGTCACAGAGGGCATGGTCATCGAAAATAAACTGTGCGCCGCTTCACGATGCATGCAATGAGCAGTATCCGAAGTCATTGAATTAACGGTAGAATACCGACCGGAAGACTGGGCCCGATGGCCCAACGAGCGAAATTTGCATATGGTCAGGACAAATAATGTCGGTTGAGCAAGTCAGCACGGAGCTGCTGCGTGGCTTTTCGCCACTGGACGGCCTGAAGCGGGATAATCTCGCGGCGCTCGCCCGTAAGGTCCAGATTCGGGAAATGTCGCCCGGTCAATTGCTGTTCAAGGAAGGCGATACCGAGAAACGGACACTCTACGTGCTCTCGGGTGTTCTCGAGCTCGTGGACCAGGCCAAAGTCATCGGCACCGTCGAAGGCGGTACCGATGCAGCCCGCAATCCGGTCGCACCGGTTTACCCACGACGCGTTACCGCCCGCGCAAAAGATCGCGTCCAGTTCATATCGATCGACAGCGATCTCCTTGACGTGATGCTGACCTGGGACCAGACCGGCACCTACGAGGTCTCAGAGCTTGCAGGCCAGTCCGATCAGACCAATGAAGACTGGATGACGATGCTTTTGCAGACCAAGGCATTTCACAAGATCCCGCCGGCGAATATCCAGGCGATCTTCATGCGGATGCAGCAAATCAATTACCGCGCCGGCGACGTTATTCTGAAACAGGGTGCCGAAGGCGACTATTTCTATGTACTGATTCGTGGCTCTGCCCTGGTAACCCGCGAGACGCCGCTAAGCAAGGAAGGCATCAAGCTCGCCGCCTTGCAGGTTGGCGACACCTTTGGCGAGGAAGCCCTGATTTCAGAGGCCAAGCGCAATGCTACCGTCACGATGCAAACCGATGGCGCAGTCATGCGTCTCGGCAAGGAAGACTTCAAAAAGCTTCTCAATGAACCCATGCTGGACTGGGTCAGCAAGGACGAGGCTGACGAGCTGGTGCGTGCAGGAGGACAGTGGCTCGATGTGCGATTACCCAGTGAATTCGAGAATCAGCACCTTGATGGGGCCCTGAATATCCCGTTGTATTTCATTCGCCTGAAGATCAGCACGCTCGACCCGAGCAAGAAATACATTGTTTGCTGCGATACCGGGCGT
>JAUHYO010000392.1 GCA_030426325.1 Gammaproteobacteria bacterium
AATATGACACCGTGCATAACAGCGGCAAACGGTCCTTTGTGACCGAAATCCGTCGTCATTGTGATTACGCCCGACCAATGCATACACGCTCGACCTCTTCGACTCGACGCAGCACTATCTTATCAGGTGGCTGCCCGTTCTACCGGATGTCGCTTACCGTAGGCCCACTTGGCCCAGTAGATGAACACGGTGTCTATCATTGCAATCAAGAGTTTGAAAACATACTTTGCGGCTCCGAGTGCAAGCGCTGTTTTGAGATCGACAATACCCCACCAGGCGACCAATGAATAAATGATTGTATCGAGTGCCTGCGAACTCATGGTTGACAGGTTATTCCTCAGCCACAGCCAGCGCTCACCGGTTATCTGCTTAATCTTGTGGAAGGCCCACACGTCAAAACTCTGGCTCACGTAGTAAGCAAGCAATGAACCAAAGACGAATCGCGGCGTGAAGTTGACGATCGTCGAGAAAGCATCGTGAATATTGGCCGAAAACACGGCTGTGTCCGGGCGATCGCTCGGCAGGTAAAGCAGTGCCAAGCTCAGCATGACCAGCACGATGACACTGACAGCGAAACCCATGCGGACGGCCTTGTTGGCTTCGGCCCGACCGTAGTTTTCACTAAGTACGTCGGTTGCGAAAAAGATGCTTGAATAGAAAATCACGCCGAGGCTGGTTTGCATGCCAAAAATGATTGTCAGTTTTGGGCCTTGCAGGTTGGCGAGAATAATGGCGGTCGCGATCGCGACCTGCAGACCGGCTTTCCCGAACAGGCGGTAAAGCAACACCGTTCCGGCAAGGTCGACCAACAGCGTCGTCAGCCACAGCAGTTCCTGATGCTGAGCAAAGAACGTGGCGACGCTGGACGGGAACATTAGCCAGGCATCGCAGCAAGTCGATCGAGATGCCAGTCAGCATTGCCAAACTGGATTCCGATGGCGGTCAGGCGTTTGAAATAGTGCGCGACGTCAAGCTCCCAGGTCACTCCCATGCCGCCATGAATCTGTACTGCCTCCTCACCGACCTGCTTGCCGGCAATGCCGACCTGGTACTTGATCGAGTGGAGAGCCCTGGTCGCATCGTCACTGTTGTCGGCAAGCGCCATGGCTGCCCACATCAGCAGCGAACGGCTTTGTTCGCACGCGGTATACATGTCGACCATGCGATGCTGCAAGGACTGGAAGGTGCTGATCGGCACACCAAACTGCACCCTGTTTTTGGAATACTCAATGGTCTTTTCCGTGAGCACGGTCATGATACCGACTGCCTCTGCACAAACCGCGAGCGTGGCATCATTGATCGCTGCATTCAGCGCCTCAAAGCCCTGGCCCACCTCGCCAATAATCTGCTCGTCAGAAACACTCACCTGGTCCAGTATTACTTCCGCCGCGCGTTGCCCGTCAACGGTTGCATAATCCCGAATCACCAGTCCCTTGCTGCCCGCGTCGACTGCAAAGAGCGTGATGCCATCGAGTGCCCGCTGTTCGCCCGATGTGCGTGCGGGTACCAGGATCAATTCGGCGCTGCCGCCGTTGAGCACGTAGGCTTTGCTACCGTTCAATGTCCAGGTGTCGCCGCTGCGAGTCGCTGTTGTCTCCACGCTGTTGATTTCATAGCCAGCGGAGGGTTCGACAAAGGCGAGACTGGCTTGTAACTCGCCAGCCGTGATGGGCTCCAGCCATTGCGACTTTTGTTCATCATTTGCGGCTCGTCTGAGTACGCCTGCGGCGAGTATGATATTGCTGAGAAATGGTTCAACAACCAGTCCCCGTCCCAGGCGCTCCATGATGACCGCAAGGTCCACCGGCCCGCCACCGAAGCCGCCATCTTCTTCACTTATTGCGACAGCAGTCCAGCCGAGCTCCGCAAACGTCTGCCAGACCGGCAAACTGAAACCGGTTTGACTCTCTGCGTACTTTTGCCGAGTTTCGAAATCGTAGTCATTGGCAATGAATTTCTCGACGCTGTCGGCCAGCATCAATTGCATTTCATTCAGTGAAAGGTCCATTCGTTGCCGCCTTATAAGCCAAGCACATGCTTGGCAATAATGTTCTTCTGAATTTCGTTTGAGCCGCCAAAGATAGAGACTTTTCGATCATTGAAGTAAGTCAATGAACTGTCGGTCTCCGCACCGTCGCCGATGCGCTCATCGTCCGGAAAATCTGTCGTGTATTGATCACGCACATAGGGCAGGGCGTAGTAGCCAGCCGCTTCGACGCGAAGCGCATCAATTCGTTGGCGAAGTTCGGTCCCGGCGATCTTCAGAATCGATGATTCCGGTCCTGGCGCTTTCCCAGACGCAACCGAGGCCAATGTTCGAAGCTCGGTGTACTCAAGGGCTTTGAGTTCGACTTCGGTGGCGGCAAGCTTGCGCATAAATGTCGGATTCCCGGCAAGCGGTTCGGCACCGTGTACAGCCTCGCCCGACCGCGCACGGATGCGCTGCAATGCGTACCGGGATCCTGATACACCGGCGATGCCGGTGCGCTCGTGCTGCAACAGTACCTTGCCGTAGGTCCAACCTTTGCCTTCTTCACCGACCAGGTTTTCAGCCGGGACACGGACATTCTCGAAATGGACTTCATTGACCTCATGCTCGCCGTCAAGCAGCAGGATGGGTTTGACGCTGATGCCCGGTGACTTCATGTCGATGAGCAGGAAGCTGATGCCCTCCTGTCG
>JAUHYO010000047.1 GCA_030426325.1 Gammaproteobacteria bacterium
CGTATCGAAATACTTGCCGTTTTCAGGCGCTACGAATTCGCCATTGATGAAGTGACCGTAGCGTTTCCTGATGCTGACGTGATCGGTGCTCTCCGGCGCCGGGTCGTAGGCCCAGCCGCCATCAAATGCGAGTTTGTTTTCGGGAGTTGCCATGATTAATCCTTGGAGAAATAGTCGGCGGACTGGTAAACACCCGTCGACTGCTTCATCAATTGCATGAGTACGTCATTTGCCAGGGTGCTCGCACCGAATCGAAACCATGCCGGCGTCATCCACGCATTGCCAAGTGTTTCTTTCAGCATCACAAGGTAATGCACTGCGAGCTTGGCGGTGGAAATACCGCCGGCCGGCTTCATGCCGACCATCTTGCCGGTCTCGCGATAGAAATCGCTGATGGCCTGCAGCATCACCAGCGTTACTTGCATCGTCGCCGCCGGCTGAATTTTACCGGTTGAGGTTTTAATGAAATCGGCACCAGCATGCATCGCCAATACGCTGGCTCGACGCACGCGATCCAGCGTGCCGAGTTCGCCGGTTTCAAGAATGACTTTGAGGTGCGCGTCACCGCAAGCCTCTTTCACCGCGACAATCTCATCGAAGACATAGCGGTAGTCACCCGAGAGAAACTTGCCTCGGGAAATAACCATATCGATTTCATTGGCGCCGGCCGTAACGGCCATGCGTGTGTCATCGAGTTTCACGCTGAGTTTCGACATGCCGCTGGGAAACGCCGTTGCAACCGAAGCAATATTGATGTCGTGGCCTTTCAGCGCTTCCTTGGCGACGTGCACCATCGTCGGGTAAACACAAACGGCGGCAACGTGAGGCAGATCAGGCAACGCGTCGTGCAGGTGAATCGCCTTTTGACACATCTGCCGGACCTTGCCCGGCGTGTCCTGGCCCTCGAGCGTTGTCAGGTCGATCATGCTGAGAATCAATTTCAGCGCGTCGACTTTTGATGCCGTCTTGATGCTGCGACTTTGAAACCGGGCAACACGTTCGTTGACACCGACTTCATCAACAGCAGGTACCCGGCTGAGGTCCGGTAGTTGCAGCGCTGTTTTCACCGCTTTCAGTGCCATCAATTCAGTCCTCAGCCACGACGGTTTCGAGCGCGACCAGAATCATTTCATCAAAGGTTGTCGCGCGTTCATCCGAGCTCAGCGCGGCACCCGACACGATATCGTCGCTGACGGTGCAGATCGCCAGCGCTTCGGCATCATGCTCCGCCGCAATCGTGAATATTCCTGCCGCCTCCATTTCGACACCGTAGACATTGTATTTGGCCATCGTGTCGAACATGCCCGGATCGGGCGTATAGAAAAGATCAGCGGAGAAAATATTGCCGACGTGATACGGAACCTTGTGGGCTTTCGCCGCGGCCACCGCCTTCGACACCAGGTCAAAACTCGCCAGCGCCGCGAGGTCGTAGCCACCAAAACGCATGCGATTGCAGTTCGAGTCGGTCGATGCGCCCATCGCGATAATGATGTCGCGCAATTTGACATCGGGATGCGATGTACCACAACTGCCAACTCGAACGACGCGCTTGACGCCGTACTCGGTGATGAGCTCGGTGCAGTAAATGGACGCCGACGGAATCCCCATGCCGTGAGCCATCACCGACACCGGCTGACCTTTGTAAGCACCGGTAAAACCCCACATGTTGCGTACGTCGGTTACGCGTTTAACGTCGTCGAGGTAGGTGTCGCAAATGTATTTCGCTCGCAGGGGATCGCCGGGCATCAGCACCGTTTCGGCGAAGTCGCCCGGAGCCGCATTCATGTGTTTGGTTGCCATTGATTCGTCGCTTTAAGTTGTTACCACTTGCCCTGTGCCGACATACCCCCGTCGACAACCAGGTTGGCGCCGCTGATCCAGCGAGACGCCGGGCTGACCAGAAACAATACAGCGTCGGCGACATCATTGGGAGTCCCCAGTCGGGCCAATGGCGCCCGCGCGCGCCAGCGATTGACGCCATCAGGCCACTCATCAGCAAGCCCGTCGCGATCGATCAGGCCTGGGGACACGCTGTTGACACGAATGCCGGCCGCGCCGAATTCCTGCGCCGCCGCCCGCGTCAGCATGGCGAGGCCGGCCTTGCTGGTCGCGTAATGCGCGTGACCTGGCGCCGGATCCATGCCTTCAATCGAGCTGATATTGACGATCACACCGCGGTGACCGTCGGCTTTCCAGCGATTGGCCAATCGCTGGGTCAGCTGGAACGCACTGTCGAGATTCGCCGCCATCATGGCGCGCCAGTCGGCGAGCTCCATCGTCGCAAGGCTTTGCACCGTCTGCCGGGCGGCGTTGTGCACCAGCATTGTCGGCTGCACCGCAGCGAGCATGGCATCGACGGATTTCTCGTTCGCCAGGTCGGCTTTCAGTGCCTGGCCGCCGCCGATACGTTCAAGCAGTCCCCGCACCGCGGCGCCATTGGTGTTGTAGTGAGCGAGCACCGAGGCACCGGCGCTGGCCAGCCGGGTTGCAATGGCCTGGCCGATATTGCTGCTGGCCCCGGTCACCAGCACCGTCTCGCCACCCAGGTCCAGCAAGTCGCTGATCGACGGCGTGTCCACCATGTTGTTCTCCCGAGCGTTGATGGGTGTATTGTCCACCGAATGAGCAACAAAGCGAAACCCGGCGAATTCTGGACCCGCGAGCGCTGCTACATCGCCGAACTGCTCAATCACGACGGCAGTCCCGAGGTGTCCATCGCCCGGGCCCGGGTTGAACCGGGCGTGACAACCGAACTACACGCCCTCGCCGTCGCTGAGTGGTACGTCATCGAGTCCGGAGTGGGCCAGATGACCGTCGGCGACGCCCAGCCTCGCGAGGTTCGCGCCGGGGACACGGTCAGCATCCCCACGGGCACCGCGCAGCGGATTCACAATGGCGGTGACGGCGACCTTGTCTTTTTGTGTGTTTGCGTCCCTCGATTTTTGTTGCGGCACTACACCTCACTGGAGTAACGGCGCTATACTGCGCGGACGCTTAATCAGGAGATCCACGATGCGTGGTATGAAACCAACAAATAACCCATCCTCCGTCCTGCGCCTGGTCACCGGTGCTGCGGGGGCCCTCGCTGTCAGCGGCCTGTTCGCACTGCCCGCCAGCGCCCAGAGTCAGGGCATCATCCTCGAAGAAATCAAGGTTACGGCGCAAAAACGCGAAGAATCGCTGCAGGACGTGCCTATTTCGGTTGCCACAATGCAGGGTGAAAGCCTGAATGCGCTGTTCTCGGGCAGCGAGGACATTCTCGCGCTGTCCGGCCGCGTTCCGGGCCTGTACGCCGAGTCGTCCAACGGCCGCTCCGCTCCGCGCTTTTACCTGCGTGGGCTGGGCAACATCGATTTTGACCTCGCCGCGTCGCAGCCGGTATCCGTGGTCATGGACGAAGTGGTCATGGAAAACGTCGTGCTGAAGGGCTTCCCGCTGTTCGACGTTCAAAACATCGAAGTCATTCGCGGACCGCAGGGCACGCTGTTCGGTCGCAACACGACAGCGGGCATCGTCAAGGTCAACACGCGACGCCCAACCGATGAATTGTCCGGTTACGTCAAGGGCTCTTACGGCCGGTATGCAACGCAGAATTTCGAAGGCGCCGTCGGCGGCAGCCTGATCGACGGTGAGTTGAATGCTCGCGTGTCGGTGCTGCATCGTAGCCGTGACAACTGGATCACCAACGGCTACACCGGCCAGAAGTCGATGGGCCGTTATAAGGAAACAGCGGGTCGCCTGCAGTTCGAATGGACGCCGACGGACCGGCTGACCGCATTGCTGTCGCATCAAAACCGCAGCCTCGATGGCACGTCATCGATCTTCCGGGCCAACGTTTTCACGACCGGTCGCAACGATCTCAACCAGAACTATGATCGTGACGTGGTTTACTACGACGGCGGCGACAACAACCCGCAGGCCTACCAGTCGCACGGCACAACACTGAACCTGACCTGGGATTTTGACAACGTCACCGTCAGCTCCATCACCTCCTATCAGCAGGCCGACGGATTCAGCCGCGGCGACATCGATGGCGGTGTGGTCGACTTCACGCAAAGCGTTGGCGTTCCTCCCGGCATTACGTTTGATCCGAATGTGAATATTTTTGGCGATCCGGCCCTTACATTTCCGGGAACGATCAACACGTCTTCGGTTACACAGGACGGCGCGGACACCGATCAGCTGACGCAGGAATTTCGGATCGCGAGCAACGGCGCCGAGCGCTTCAACTGGCAGATCGGTGCGTTTTACTTCCGCTCCGATCTCGTCGTGACGACGGATTCGTTTGCATCCTTCGGTTTTGTCAGCGTTCAGGACACGAAGATCCAGCAAGAGAACGACACCTGGGCCGTATTCGGACAGGGTAGCTGGGACGTCACCGATCGGCTGAACCTGACGGCTGGTGTGCGCTACACCGACGACGAAAAGCACTTCCAGGTGCTGCAGTTCGGCCAGCTCTGGCTTGACCTTGGCATCCCGACCTTCCTCGCCGCTCCGATCAGCGTTGATGATGGCCAGCTGAGCTGGGAAGCCAGCGCGAACTTCGCGTTCACCGACGACGCCAGCCTGTATGCACGCGTCGCCAACGGCTTCCGCGCGCAGACCATCCAGGGACGTGACGTCGCATTCCTCGAAACGCCGACGGTTGCAAAACCCGAAACGATTGACTCGATAGAAGCTGGCATCAAGGCTGACATGTTCGGCGGTCGCGGCCGCGTCAACTTTGCAGTCTTCCACTACGAGGTCGATGACATGCAGTTGTCCGTTATTGGCGGCGCAACGAATACCAACCAGGTCATCAACGCCGCGGCGGGTGAGGCCACCGGCTACGAACTCGAAGCGGATTTCCTGATTACGGACTACTTCCTGTTGTCCATCGGTACCAGTTACAACGACACCGAAATCAAGGACCCGACGCTCGGCACCGTGCCATGTGGTTCCGGTCTTTGCACGCCGCTGGACCCGGTGAACCCGGCGGTTGCAGGCCAGGTGCTGGTTGACGGCAACCCGTTTCCGCGCGCGCCGAAAACGACGCATAACCTGAACATGCGATTGCATGCGCCGGTTCGAAACAATTCCGAGCTTTATCTTGCGACCGACATCGTCTGGTACGGCGACATCAACATGCCGCTCTACGAGGCAGTCGAGTTCAAGACCGACGGCCACTACGAAACCGGTGTTCGCCTGGGCTACAAGAATCACGACAGTGGCTGGGATTTCGCCCTCTACGGTCGCAACGTAACCGATCAGGACAACGTCCTCGGTTTCGTGGATTTCAGTAACAACACCGGCTTTGTTAACGAACCACAAACCTACGGCATCGAAGTCACCTGGGAATTCGGCGAGTAATTCGGCGACTGGTAATACTGCTGGCCGTTGCCGGCTGTTCCAATGCGGAGCAGCCGGCAACGCTGGCTTTTGAGGTCAGCGGGCGCCTCGAAGACCCGGACATCCGGGAAGCAAGCGGTCTCGCACGCTCCCATCGGGAACCCGGCCTGCTCTGGACGATCAACGACAACGGCGCGAAGGAAATCGTGCACGCGCTCGACACCCGCGGGACCCGTCGCGGCGAGTTCAAGCTCAAGGGCTCGGACAACAAGGACTGGGAAGACCTCGCTTCCTTCAAACTCGAGGGCACCCCTTACCTGATGGTTGCCGATATCGGCGACAACGACGCCAGGCGTAAAAAGCGCACCCTCTATTTTGTTGAAGAACCGCCTGCCGCGAAGAAAAGCGACGCGACGCTTGCCTGGGCGGTGTCCTACCAGTACCCGGACGGCCCGCGCGATGCCGAATCGGCCGCTGTCGATATCGGCAATAAAACGGCGCTGATACTGAGCAAACGCGACCTGCCGCCAAGACTGTATGAAGTGCCCTTGTTCCCCGAAACGGACGACACGCTTACCGCAACAGCACTGGGGCCGGTTCAAAGCCTCGATCGACCCTCTCGACAAGACGTCGAGTTCGCGCCGAAGACCAAGGACTGGTACTGGCAGCCGGTCGGCATGGATATTTCTGACGATGGTCTTGCCGCCGTCATCCTGACCTATCGCGCGGTGTACTATTATCGGAGACAGGCCGGACAAAACTGGTTTGACGCGCTGAACACACAACCCGTTCGCATTGGCATCGGCAATTTCCAGAACGCCGAGGCCGTTGCGTTCGGTGATAAACACCGCATGGTTTATGTCACGGGCGAAAACAAGAACTCACTGATGATAAGCGTCGATCTTGCGGGAGTACGCGAACCATGACATGCACAAGAACCCTGGCGATGACCCTGACCTTTGCGATGTGCGCCTGTTCGCCGGCATCACCGCCCGCCACCGCACCCACCGCCGAGTCCGTCACCGTCATGTCATTCAACGTGCAAAACCTGTTCGACAACGTCGATGACCCGGACAAGGACGATAAAGCTTACCTGCCGATTGAGGCGAAGCAGAATGACGCACATATCGCAGAATGCAATACGATTGAGGTCGATAGCTGGCGAGACGAATGCCTGAACCTCGACTGGAACGACTCGATCATCGATCAAAAACTCAGTGTTCTGGCTGCCGCCATTCGGCAAGTCAACGACGGGGCGGGCGCGGATATTATCGCGTTCCAGGAAGTCGAAAACGCATCAATCCTGAATCGCCTTCGAAACGAAAAACTCGCGGACCTGGGCTACCGGCCGGCAATCCTCATCGAAGGCACCGACACGCGCGGCATCGATGTCGCGTTCCTGTCCCGACTGCCGCTCGTCGGCGAGGCGCGCCTTCACCCACTCTTGATCGAGGAATTTCCAGAACGTGCCGGTGACACGCGCGGTGTGCTGCAGGCGGACTTCCAGTTGCCCGACGGGTCTATACTGACTGGCTTCAGCGTGCACTTTCCGGCACCCTTCCATCCGAGCGCGATGCGCATTGCGGCGTATCAGCATCTCGCAAGCCTTCGCGATGCCCTGCCGGATGATCACCATGTGTTCGCCGCCGGCGACTTCAACACGACGAGCGACGAGGACGCTCGCGAGGGCTTGCTCGAAAAATACGCTCGTCCCCACTGGATCGTGGCCCACGAAATCGGTTGCGATGGCTGCAAGGGCAGCTATTTTTACCACCGCGACTCGACCTGGTCGTTCCTGGACATGATCCTGTTCTCGCCTGCACGTGGTGCAAAAACAACAGCGCAGATTCGCGGGGATTCCGTGTTTATCGCGAACCAGACGCCGGCCCAACGCAGCGAAAACGGGACGCCTGAACGCTTCCAGGCAGCCAGTGGCACCGGCGTGTCTGACCATTGGCCCGTGGTCGCTACGTTCCAATTCACTGTAAAACAATAGCTTGCAATAGATTCGTAACAATTATTCTCGACCGGGCAATTTTGGCCTTCGAACAAGCGCCCAAGAGCCCGCTGTAGCGCGCACAAACCCTTATTGCGTAAGCATTTTCCCTGCGTTAAGTTTGGCCAACGATTGCAAAAAAAACGATCCGCAATCGGGCATCTTTTGGCCGATTTCGATCGAGCGCTCACAAAACGAAATATTCTGGTCACATTGACGGCCTAGACTTTCGTCTCTTTTTCCAAAGCGGGGATTCAATAATGAAACTTAGATCTCGAATAACAGGATCGGTGCTCGCGGCTTTTGCCGCAGTATTGATGCTGGCCGTACCTGTTGCAGGAAACGCACAGGAAACGACTTCTTCCATTCGCGGCAGCATCTCGGCACCCGGTGGCCAGCCGGCGGCTGACGTTGGCGTATCGGTCACCGACACGCGCACCGGTCGCGTCAAACGGACCGTAACCAGCGATTCCGGCCGATTCACGATGAGCGGATTGCCGGTCGGCGGTCCTTACACGGTATCGACGACATCGAATCAATACGCAGAGCAGACGATCACCGATGTGTATCTTTCGCTGGGCGAGGCGTTCGAATTCAGCGTGACGCTGGGTGCGGAAACCATTGATGAGATCACGGTTACGGCATCTGCAGTACAGAGTGCGCAGGTCGCGATCGGTCCGTCAACGTCGTTCAACCTTGACGATTTGCAAAACTTGCCTGCGATCAACCGCGATATTCGCGATGTTGTTCGCATTGATCCCCGTATTTACATCGACGAAGGCTTTGTCGGTGCCGTCCAGTGCGTCGGTGCCAATCCGCGCTTCAACAGCCTGACGGTCGATGGCGTGAAGTTGAATGACAACTTCGGCCTGAACAGCAACGGTTTCCCGACACAGCGCCAGCCGTTCCCGTACGACGCCATACAAAACGTGTCGCTGGAATTGTCGCCTTACGACGTCCAGTACGGCGGCTTCACGGCCTGTAACATCAATGCTGTAACGCGCTCCGGCGGAAATGAATTCTCTGGCGGCGTTTTCATCGACTACACCGATGACAGCTTCCAGGGCGATTCAATCGAAGGCGATTCGATTCCGACCGGCGATTACGACGAAACACGTTACGGCGTTTCCTTCGGCGGCCCGATTATTCAAGACAAGCTGTTTTTCTTCGTTGCCTACGAAAAGGCCGAAGGTGCCGATGTGTTTGACCGCTGCGCCGGTGATGAAACCTGTGCCAGCCCGGTGCTCGGTGTATCACGTGCCCAGCTGGACCGAATTGCAGACATTGCCCGCAATCTCTACGGCTATGAGCCGGGCGGCACAGTCCTGAATCCTCCCACCGAGGACGAAAAGTACCTGGTGCGACTCGACTGGAATATCAACGACGACCACAATGCGGCGTTCACCTACGCCTACAATGACGGCTTCAACATTACCCAGTCGGATTCCGACAACAACGAGTTCGAGTTTTCAAATCACTTCTACGAGCGCGGCGCTGAGCTGAATTCCTACACAGGTCAATTGTTCTCGGACTGGACCGATAACTTCAGCACTGAAGTGCGGTTTGCCTACTCCGAACTCGACAATCGCCAGGTCTCGCAAAACGACCAGGGCTTTGGTGAAGTTCAGATCGAAACCTATTTTGATGGCGACGGCGACGGCGACATGGACCAGGCGCTGGTTTATCTCGGTGGCGACGATTCGCGTCAATCGAACAAGATCTACTACGACACGTCGAACTTCAAGCTTGCGGGTACCTACACCACAGGCGATCACGCTATTTCCGGTGGTTTTGAGTTCGAAGAGTTCGATATCTTCAACCTGTTCCTGCAGCACACGATCGGTGAGTACCGGTTTGATGAGTCCAATACCGACATCAACAACAACCCGGTAGGCTGTAACTCATCGCGACCCGACGGCTGTATTGATCAGTTCGAAGCGTTCAGCCCGGACGACATTTACTACGGCAATGCTGCTCCGTCGCTGAACCCCAACGACGCAGCCGCTGAGTTCGCTTACGCAATCAACACGTTCTATCTGCAGGACGAATTCACCGTATCGGATCTGGACCTGACGATCGTCGCCGGTCTGCGTTATGACTGGTACACCAGTGATGACCTGCCGCGCGAAAATGCGCAGTTCATCGCACGCTCCGGATACACCAACCGAAAGAACTTCGACGGTGAATCGCTGTTGCAACCTCGGCTTGGATTTACGTTCAATGTCAATGACGACCTGACGCTGCGTGGCGGCGCCGGCTTGTACAGCGGTGGCAACCCGAACGTCTGGCTGGGCAACAACTACCAGAACGATGGTTTCACCCAGGTACAGGCGCGCGAGTTCAATGGCGGAGTTGCCGGTCTCAATATCGACCCCAACGCCGGCTTGAACACGATTCCGCTCGGTGCTGACGGCAACGGACGTCCGATCTTTGATGCGCCTCAGACCATCATCGACTACGTCGCCAATGGAACGGCAGACACCGGCGTCAATGCGATATCGCCGAACTTCAAGATCCCATCCAACTGGAAGTACTCATTGGGTGCGACCTGGGCATTTGATGCCGGTCCGATGGGCGAGGACTACACATTGTCCGCTGACGTAGTGTTTTCACGTGCCAAGAACTCGGCTGTGATTATCGATGACACCAACGTGCAAATCGGAACGGCACCGGATGGCCGGCCGATTTACTTCCAGACGGACAAGTCCATTCCGAGCTGTGCGGCAAACCCGCTCTCCGATCCCGGTCTTTGTGATCGCCAGGGCAACGGAGACTACATCCTGACCAATGTCGTTGGCGATGACGCGCGTTCAACCAGCCTGTCATTTACGCTGAGCAAGGAATACGACTGGGGCCTGGATTGGACGTTTGGTTATGCGTACACCGATGCTGAAGACGTCAACCCGATGACGAGTTCGGTCGCATTCTCCAACTATTCGAACACGGCGGTTTCCGACACAGAAAACCCGGGACTGTCCCGCTCGAACTACGAGATTCCGAATCGCTTCATTCTGAAGATGAGCTACCGCACCGAGCTGTTTGGTGATAACTCAACGCGAGTCTCAATGTTCGCCAGCCGCAACCAGGGCCGGCCGTTCAGCTACACGTTCAATGACCAGGAAATGTTTGCCGTTGGACCGTTCTTCAACTTCTCGGATGACCGCAGCTTGCTGTACATGCCGACGGGACCGAACGATCCTAACGTCGTATTTGATCCAGGCTTTGATCAGGCAGCGTTCTTCGCTTACGCCGATGCTGCAGGCATTAGCGGCTACGGCGGCGGCATCGTGCCACGTAACGTTGACTACAGTGACTGGTACACCAAGGTTGATCTTCGCATCAGCCAGGAGATCCCCGGATTCTCAGAGAATCAGAAGGGCACGGTATTCTTCGTAATCGAGAATATCGGTAATCTCCTGAATGATGAGTGGGGCGTATTCAGGGAAGTTGGTTTCCCACGCACCGCAGCCATTGTCGATGCCAGCCTGAACGGCAACAACCAGTACGTGTTTGAGAACTTCAATGATCCGTCTCAATCACGCGTTGGCAGCGCTTCGCTCTGGTCAATGCGATTTGGTTTGAGCTATCGCTTCAACTAGCCACAATTCGATCGACTAAGCTCGATCATCAAAGGGCGGCCCGTAAAACGGCCGCCTTTTTTTGTTTGGAGGCAGGCTTACTGGAAACAGGGTTGTTTGCTTTCCAGCAGCTCATGATAGCGACGATTCTCGTCATTGATGGCCCAGCCCACTTTTTCGCCTCGAGACTGCGCGTCAAGCACGGCGTCCAGGACCAGGTAAATCAGTTCCGACCCCGGGCGTGATGCCGGCCGGTCCTTCGGCAGCCTGTAGCCATCCCCCCCGCCATACAGAAAATCCGGCACGACCAGGCTGTATTCTTTTTCATCATCGATCTCGACCCAGCCACCATTTTCCGGCACCTGCAAACTGACGATGCGATCACCTTCATTGCGGCTGCGATCGACGCAGATACGAAAGCCGGAAATCTGCGGGAAATAGCCTTTGCTCGGTCCGAAACCCCGGTAGCCCGCCTGCATCACCTGCCGGAATTCGGCACCCGTAATCGTCATCAGCCGAAGATAGGAACTGAAGCCAAACGTTCGGCCAATGTCCTCGAACTGGATGTCGTCCTCGACAAAGTCATCCAGGCGCAGGGTTCCACCGTTCACAAAGGCAAGATCGGCCCGGGGGTTTCCGAAAGCACCGCGCATCTGGTCGGCAATAAAGCTGCCCCAGTTGCTTTCTTCATTCCGGACCGTGACCTCGCGCCCGTCGAGCGGCAATGCCGCGTATCCGACCGTGGCCTCCAGAAACGGGAAAGTCTCGAGCAACTGCGAGCGCCACTTCGTCGCAAGGACCTCGTATTCGTCGTCCAGTGCAACCTGCTCGTCGAGCGGCACGCGATTCTCGGAAATGACAGGCCGCCCGTCGCCATCAAAAGCCAGGTCCACGACCCAGATCTCGCGCGCATTGGACGCGCCCTTCATCACGGCAGCCGAGCCTTCGGTGAGGGCGCGGTGCTCCGGCTCATGCTCGTGGCCTCCGAAAATCAGCACGAATTTCGGGTGATTGGCACGGAGTCTCGCGATCTCCTCGTCCTGCCACATGTGAAGGTGGGTCAATCCGATAATCGCATCGACGCCAGCGGCCTCGAATTGCTCAATGACCGACTCGGCGATTCCCTTGTAATCCTTGTCAACCGGTGCGTAGTCCCGTTCGTTTCCGCCGTCATCGGCATGCAAGGTCAGCGAAAAAATTCCGACCGTCCTGCCGTCCGATTCGATCGTGAAAGCGCTTTTCAGCGCGGCATCAACATCCGCATCTCCCGTGTGCAGCACATAGTTGTCACCAATCCATTCAAACCGGGACGCGTTGACTGCATTGATCAGGTGTTTGGGACTACGCCGATCGAACTCGTGGTTGCCCGCTACGGCATACATCGGTGCGAGCTCGTGCATGAAATTCATCGCATCGACTATTTGCATGCCATTCCAGAGGCTGCTTTCCAGCGATGGGTACAAAAAGTCCCCGCCATGCGTGATGCGCACATCGCGGCCCTGGTTCTTGAGGTCACGAATCACGGTAACGACTCGACTGAACCCTCCGGCATGCCCATCCTCAACTGCACCGACCCGATAGGTATCGTTTAGATGAACAAACGTGATGCCGGCAGATTCATCGTCCTCGAACGACAGTGATATGCAGGCAGACAGACTCAGGCAGCAGAACAGGAGCAACATTCTTTTCATAGTGGTATCCCTGATTATTCATCAACATGCTAACCTGAATGGCCGTCCAGTGGCATCAGGAGCCGGTATGCAACGAAACACAAGCTTGGTGATGGCGGTATTCAGTTCGATACTCGCCGCGTGCGCACATTCCGTGCACGAACACGGTGATGAACACC
The DNA here is from genome assembly GCA_030426325.1 of Gammaproteobacteria bacterium. Classification (GTDB taxonomy): domain Bacteria; phylum Pseudomonadota; class Gammaproteobacteria; order Steroidobacterales; family Woeseiaceae; genus UBA1847. Next base: position 12,752 of record JAUHYO010000047.1, read on the forward strand.
CAGACGATCTCGGTCTGTACTGGGTTAAGTACGCCGCCGAGTACCAGGCGATAACCGCACAGGTCTATGCGGAAGCGACCAACGACCTTCCGCACCTGGCTGCGGATACCTCATGGACTGCGCTGCCGGGCCAGGACATCGACCCAGGCCTGCCACCGGCCGTCATTCTCGACATTGACGAAACAGTTGTCAGCAATGTTGACTTCCAGCTGACGTTCGAACCTCCATTCGCCAACCACAAGCTCGATACCTGGAGTGCCAGCGTCGATGCGATGCCTGTGCGCGGTGTGGTGGAATTCGTTACCGCAGCGCGCGCGTTGGGCGTCACAGTATTTTTCGTGACCAACCGCCCTTGCCAGCCGGTCAAGGGAAACGACACTTTTTGTCCGCAAAAACAAACAACCATCGATGATATTCGCGAACTCGGCATCGATGTCGAACCCAATTATGTGATGCTCGCCAACGAACGGCCGGAATGGGATCGCGAAAAACTCACCCGTCGTCAGCACGTCGCCAAGACGCACCGGGTGATCATGCTGGTGGGCGATGACCTGAGTGATTTTATTCCCTGCGTTCGCGAAAAGCCGGCTGGCCCGTGTACGCGGGCGGGCACGCAGGCAAATCGCCTTGAGGATGTCGAACGCTATCGGGACTACTGGGGATCTGGCTGGTACATCCTGCCGAATCCCATGCACGGTTCGTGGACTTCCGTTGAGTAAAAGGCGTATCCTCTACAATCGACTTGCCTGTAACACATTGAAAAGAAACAGATCTACGGGGGCTGATCATGGCAAAGGTTAAGTGCGGACTGATCCAGATGGCGCTCAAGGGCGACGGCTCGATGGCGCCAGCCGAGATTCGCGATCGCATGCTGGAAGCTCACCATCCATTCATCGAGGATGCTGCCGCGCAGG
>JAUHYO010000393.1 GCA_030426325.1 Gammaproteobacteria bacterium
GGCCCCGCGGCGCGCCTGCCGCGCTCGGCCCAAGGTGGGCTCGGGGTGGTCGCCGCGCCCTCTGGCGACGGCAGCCACGAGCTGCTCGCCGTCGTCGCCGACATGCCGGCCGGCGAAGCCGAGGCCAAGTCGAATGGAAAGTCGGCCGACTCGACAGAGAGTCCTAAAAAGCCGGAATCCAAAACAGAAGCTAAAACCGAAACAAAATCCGAGACCAAGACCGCGACAAAAGCTGAGACGCCGAAAAAGACAGACTGCAAGGCGACTTCGACTTGAAGCGGTTTCGCCGATACCTGGTTGCCGGCCTGCTGGTCTGGATTCCGCTCGGAGCGACGCTGTTCCTGATCAGGCTTGCGGTCCGGCAAATGGACAAATCGATCAGTCTTCTGCCACAGCGATACCAGCCGGGTATCTTGTTGCAGAACTGGTTTGGCACCGAAAACCCGGTCGAGATTCCCGGGTTCGGCGTGATCTTGATTTTTGTCGTGATTCTTCTGACCGGCGTACTGGTCGCCAACTTCGTTGGCCGTGCATTTGTCGGCGGGTGGGAGTCGCTGCTGGATCGTATTCCCGTCGTACGGGCGATTTACTCGGCAGCAAAGAACTTCACCGAAATCGTGTTCTCGGATAGCTCTACCTCGTTCAAACAGGTGCTGCTGGTCGAATACCCGAGAAAGGGGCTCTACAGCCTGGCGTTCCAGACCGCGAGCCAACTTGGCGAGATCGAAGGGCGTACCGGTGAGGATGTAGTTTGCTGTTTTGTGCCGACGACGCCGAATCCGACGTCAGGGTTCATTATCATTGCGCCGAGGAGCGATGTGACCGTGCTCGACATGGAAGTGGACGAGGCGCTGAAGATGATTATCTCCCTGGGCGTGGTTGTGCCCACCTGGAGAAAGGGCAAAACACAGGATTTGCCGTTCGACCTGCCCAATGACACGGCTTGATAAGGCCGCCTGCAGCCCGTACCATTCCGCCTCTTTTTCAGCAGGATTTGCTTGAGATTAGCGATGCGTACTCATTATTGCGGTGAAATTAACGAGTCTCTTGAAGGTCAGGAGATCGAGGTGTGTGGGTGGGTCCACCGGCGCCGCGACCATGGCGGTGTGATATTCATCGACCTGCGCGATCGTAAAGGCCTGTTGCAGGTTGTGTTCGACCCTGACCGGCCGGAAATCTTCGCCGAAGCCGAGCGAATCCGGTCCGAATACGTCCTGAAGGTCAAGGGTTTGGTCCGGCCGCGTCCGGAAGGTACCGTCAACGCCAATATGGGCACCGGCCAGATCGAAGTGCTGGCGCAGGAGCTGACGACGCTTAACAAGTCCGAGACCCCGCCGTTCCATCATGATGAGCAGGCGAACGAAGATATCCGCCTCAAATACCGCTACCTCGACCTGCGCCGCGAAAATATGCTGGGCAACCTGATGTTGCGACACAGGGTGACCGCCGCGATGCGCAACTTCCTCGACGGCGACGGATTCGTTGACGTAGAGACACCGATGCTGACGCGTGCAACGCCGGAAGGTGCCCGCGACTACATCGTTCCCAGTCGCACACACCCGGGCAAGTTTTTTGCTTTGCCGCAGTCGCCGCAAATATTCAAGCAATTGCTGATGATGTCCGGACTCGATCGCTACTACCAGATCGTGCGTTGTTTCCGCGACGAGGATTTGCGCGCCGATCGCCAACCGGAGTTTACGCAGCTCGATATTGAGATGAGTTTCGTCGATGAAGAGGCGGTGATGGGGACGATGGAAGCCATGATCCGTCATGTATTCAAGACGACGATGGACATCGAACTGGCATCGCCGTTTCCTCGCATGAGCTACGCTGAGGCAATGCAGCGCTACGGATCCGATAAGCCCGATCTTCGAATTGACCTCGAGCTGGTTGAAGTGTCGGACTTGATGGGGACTGTTGAATTCAAGGTATTTGCAGGACCTGCCGCCGATCCCGAAGGGCGGGTCGCGGCCTTGTGTGTTCCGGGCGGCGCCGAACTGAGTCGCAAGATTATCGATGATTACACGGCATTCGTTGGCCGCTACGGCGCGAAGGGCCTGGCCTATATCAAGGTCAACGACGTGGATGCAGGGCTTGATGGACTGCAATCACCGATCCTCAAATTCCTGCCCGACGATGCGGTAACTGGCATTCTCAAGCGAACCGGCGCGAAGTCCGGCGATCTCATTTTCTTTGGTGCGGACAAAGCGCGCGTCGTCAATGACGCACTCGGCGCATTGCGTGTCAAAGTCGGTGAAGATCGCGGATTGGTGGCGGATGGCTGGGCACCTTTGTGGGTCATTGATTTCCCGATGTTCGAGAAAGACAAGACGACGAAGCGATGGACGGCCCTGCATCACCCATTCACCGCACCGTCAGTCAACGATGCGAAGGCTCTGGCCGCCGACCCCGGCAATGCCTTGTCCCGTGCCTACGACATGGTCCTGAACGGCTCGGAAATTGGTGGCGGATCCATTCGTATCCACGATCAGGATATTCAATCCGCGGTTTTTGACCTGCTGGACATCAGCAAGGAAGAGGCTGAGGAGAAATTCGGTTTCTTGCTACAGGCACTGCAATACGGCTGTCCTCCGCATGGCGGCATAGCGTTCGGGCTTGATCGCATCGTCATGCTGATGGCGGGTGCCGAAAGCATTCGTGACGTTAT
>JAUHYO010000394.1 GCA_030426325.1 Gammaproteobacteria bacterium
TGGCCGCGGCGGCGCGCGCGAACCTGGATTGCTTCGATGGCGGTGTGTACGCGGCGACCCAGGGTCCGCGCCTTGAAACCGCCGCCGAGGTCGATCGGCTCGAACGCGATGGCGCCGATTTCGTCGGCATGACGGCGATGCCGGAGGCGGCCATAGCCCATGAACTCGGCCTGAACTACGCCTGTCTAGCACTCGTTGTGAATCGTGCTGCGGGGCGTAGCGACACGCCTATTCATGCCGACGTAGAAGCCAGTTCAGTCTCAGCCCGAACACTGGCAGAATCACTATTACGACAGTATTTCCAGGCCAGCCCGGAAAGCCTTTGTGAAAGCAGTTAGTCGAAAGATTCTCGAACAGGTCATTGCCGCGACAACGGAGCCGGTTCTGGTCGTCCGTATCGACCAACCGGACTGGCCGGTCGTGCTGGCCAACCCGGCGTTCAAGACGATCGGCAATGATGACGTGCTGGGCAAACCGTTCGCCGATGTTGTTGAAGCCATTTCGGGCCGGGAGCTGGCTCTCGAAGTCAGCGAGACCGTTCGCTCACGAGAAGAGGCGAGCCTGCCAATCGAATCGAATGGTCGCGAGTTTCTGCTCGCCTTGCGGCCTTTGCGACTGGATGACAACAGCGATCCATCCTATTACGCGGTCTACTGGCGCTCCGGTGCCGGTGGTGGTTCGGCGGAAGGGGCGGAGATGCACCATGCCTTGCTCAAAGCCAAGCGGCGCATTCGCGACCTGTCGCGAGACGACCCGGTGACCGGATTATTGAACGCGCGTGCTTTTGCGGATGTTTTCGAGCACGACTGGGCTGTTGCGCAGCGCGAAAAGGGCAAACTGTCCCTGGTGACGTTCGTACTCAATGATTTTTCGGCTTATCTTCAAGTCTTTGGCCGGCATGCGACAGATTCCTGCCTGCGTCGCGTTGGCCAGGCGATACGCCGTTGCCTGAGACGAGCGAGCGATGTTGTCGCGCGCCCCGACGGCGAACGATTTATAGTGCTGTCCCACGCATCGGACGAGGACGGCGTGCGCGAGTTTGCATCCAGAATATCAACCGCTGTACGCGAGCTGGGCCTGCATCACCCGCGATCCGATTCGTCGAAATTTGTAACGGTATCCTACGATGTGTCTGTCGCCGATGTCAGCGCGGAAAAGCGCGATGCGAGGCAGTTCCTTAAAGAGTTGCTCGACTCAATAGCCGAGTAACTCCGTCTCGTCCGGGGAATTGTCGTCGGTTTCCTCGACGCGAGTGATTTTGGCCAGCACGCCGAATTTTGGATGATCGAAATAGCGCAACTCACCATTGCGGAAAATTCTATCTTCGCTAATTCGATATCGCACAGGATAGGTCAGTACCGGATCATTGCCGCGTGGACCGAAAGAGGCGTTCGTCGCCGGGGCGTCAAGCTGCAGATCAATCACGAGATGCAAATAGCGGCTGAGATATAAATTCAGTTCACCGTCGAGGCCGTTCGGGGGTGTCACAAAGGCACTGAGAGGTCTGGGTTCGGATTCCCGGTCTGCGTAAGTGGTTTGTGTCCACCCGAAGTGCAACAAGGGCTTGTAGGCGTCCAGCCGGTCGAGGTGCGAATAAACATTCTGCAAGGTGAAGTCATCTTCAGCCAGCATGACAATATCGTAGGGAACGGCGGTTTCGACTGTCTCGTCGAATGCATCATCCAGAGACTCTTCGGCAGCCGGTTCGGCGACGACTTGTGGCTGTGAATGCATGCCGGTGGGTGAAGTCTCGCCGAACATATCCGGTGTCTCGGTCACTTCGACGGGCGGCCTGTCAGGAACAAAAATCTCGCTTCCTGCGGAAACGCTTTCTGCATACGAAAAAATGATCATTTCGACGGTATAGCGGCGGGCATCAACCGGCTCTTCGGTGATCGGTTCCTGGGCGCCAGCGACTCCAACCACCAGTGGCAGCAGTAACAAAGTGCGTTTAAGCATGCTGTCTTTTTTCCTCTTTGTTGTCCTGAACCTTTAAGTGTTGCATGAGTTTTTCGACCGTTCGAAAGCGCTTCTCAAGGTCCGATAGATCGTCACTAATCTGCAGCCGGTGCGAGCCCTGCAGTCGAAAGCGACGGCTGTCATTTTGCACTAATTGTACGAGTGCGACAGGGTCAATATGACTTTCGGCGCCAAAAACGAGGTAGCCGCCGCGATCCGCGGCATCAATCTTCTCAATCCCCAGTTTCGCGGCTGTCCGCCGCATGGCCGCGATGCGCATCAGGTTCCGCCCGGCATCGGGGAGCAGGCCGAAGCGATCGATAAGCTCGACCTGCAATTCGCGCAACTCCTCCTCGCTGTCGGCGGCCGATATGCGCTTGTACAGCATCAGCCGCAGATGCACGTCAGGTACATAGTCATCCGGGAGCAGTGCGGCGACGTGGAGGTTTATGTCGACGCCGGTATTGATCGGCGCCTCGAGATCGGCCACTTTTCCGGCTCGCAGGGAGTCGACTGCGCGGCCCAACAACTCCGTGTACAGGGAAAAGCCGATTTCCTGAATCTGTCCGCTCTGTGTATCGCCAAGCAACTCCCCCGCGCCACGAATTTCGAGGTCGTGTGTGGCGAGCGTAAATCCCGATCCCAGGTCCTCCAGCGAATCGATGGCCTCAAGACGCTTGACGGCGTCCGCTGTCATCGCCG
>JAUHYO010000048.1 GCA_030426325.1 Gammaproteobacteria bacterium
TGCATGCAAGGACACCGCCAGCGCCACATTGCAATCGTCAGCGAGCTTGTTGATATGCGGCACGATTCCCGAAGTGCTGACCGTAACGCGGCGACGCGACATGCCATAGGCCCAGTCGGATACGAGCAGCTCGAGCACTGGAACCACGTTGCGGTAATTCGCCAGGGGTTCGCCCATACCCATGAATACGACATTGCTGATCGCCGGCTCGTCACTGCTGCGGCGTGGTAGTTCAGCAATTGCGTGGCGAACCTGGCCGATGATCTCTGCGCTGGTCAGATTGCGATTAAAGCCCTGCGCGCCAGTCGCGCAAAACGAGCAGTCGAGCGCGCAACCGACCTGCGATGAAATACACAAGGTGCCTCGATCCGCTTCCGGTATGAAAACCGTTTCTACGGCCTGCCCCGACCCGCTCGAGAACAGCCACTTCACGCAACCGTCGCTTGAATCAAAACGCTGCTGTACCGCGGGCGGTACGATTTCAGCGCTCGCCTTCAAATCGGCTCGCAAGGCTTTCGACAAGTCCGTCATCTGATCGAAGTCATCGACCGCACGCTGATAGATCCACTGCATGATCTGTTTGGCGCGAAACGGCTTTTCATTGCGCGCAATCAAAAACTGCTCGAGATCGCCTTGCGACAATCCGAGCAGGTTGGTTTTCTTGACGGTGTCAGTCACCATAATTCCAATCGTGTCGGCTCAGCAAAGAGCTGTGTCGACAACTGTCGACTACCGGGTCCTCGGGCAAACGCCATCATCGCCGAAGAAGTAGGCGATCTCGGTCGCAGCTGTATCAGCGCCGTCGGAACCGTGTACGACATTCTCTTCAATGCTCGCGGCAAAATCGGCACGAATCGTGCCCGGATCGGCATCGGCCGGATTGGTCGCACCCATGATTTCGCGATGCTTCGCAATCGCGTTTTCACCCTGCAGCGCCTGTACGATAACGGGTCCTGATGTCATGTAGCTCACGAGGTCGTTGTAAAACGGACGCTCCTTGTGAACGGCGTAGAATCCGCCTGCCTGCTCTTTTGTCAGGTGCATCATTCTCGCGGCGACAATTTCCAGGCCGGCTTTTTCAAAGCGGCTGTAGATTTCTCCGATCAGGTTTTTTTGTACGCCATCAGGTTTGATGATGGAGAGCGTTTGCTCAACGGCCATGTGCTAGTCCTTTATATTCACTGCTTTAACGTTTGCGCCCGGCGGTAAGGCCGGGCAAATGGATGTAAACCCTTAATTCTACTACGGTAGTTTCAGACGTTGAAGCTTTCACCACAACCGCATTCGCCCGAAATATTGGGATTGCGGAAGCTGAAGGCTTCGTTGAGGCCGTTCTTGACGAAGTCGACCTCGGTACCGTCGATAAGTTTCAAGGCATCGGCGGGCACGACGACCTTGATGCCCTTGTCTTCGAACACGATGTCCGAGGCATCGATTTCGTCGGCGTAGTTGATGACGTAGGAATAGCCGGAGCAGCCTGTCTTGGTCACGCCAAGGCGCAGGCCGACCGCATCGTTGCGCTTTTCGAGGTAGTTCCGGACCCGGTTCGCGGCCGAGTCCGTTAATGAAATAGCCATGTCATTCCCGTGGGGTGTCTGTGAGGTCCTGGATGGCTTGCCCAAGCGACCGGACCGTATCTTCAAGCACTAGTATACGTCCGGTTTTCTCTACAGGTACAGCCAGATCCTCCATAATCCGGGCGGTTTCGAATTCCTCAAGGTCTGTGGCCGGGCGACCCTCATACCGGCGGCAAAATTCCTCGCAGGCCGCCAGGACGTGCGGGCAGCCCCAGGCACGAAATCGCAGTCGATTAAGGACGCCGGCTGCGACCTCCGCGGACAGACGGATACGCAGCCCCTGGTCCTCAAAGTAGCCAATGGCGCCATCCGGCACATCGCCGGCATGACCGGGATGCGCGAAATGCTCGCGCACGACGTCGTTGTAAGGCTCGCCGATCACGCCGCGATCCCGGGCGCCAGCGAGCGCAGCTTCGATACTGCGGACCGGTAGGCCGATATCGCAAAATCGATGTCCTCTACCGTGGTTTGCCGGCCGAAGCTGAATCGAATAGCGCTTTGCGCCTCCTGGTCGCTGAGACCCAGGGCACGCAGGACGTACGACGGCTCCTGGCTCTGTGAATTGCAGGCCGATCCGGTCGCGACGCACAGCGGCTCGAGCGCCAGCAGCAGGCTTTCACCCTCGATATCCTCGACGCTGACATTGAGAATGCCCGGATACCCACCCTGTTCCGGGCCGTTGAGCCTGACCCCGTCAATGCCGCGAATACCGGACCAGAGCCGATCTTTCAGCATCACCAGCTTGCAGAGGTCGTCGTCAATACACTGGGCAGCAACCGTCGCGGCTGTGCCCAGGCCGGCGATCAGGTCGACGGGCAAAGTCCCGGGCCGCATGCGCTTTTGCTGGCCACCCCCGAACATTTGTGGCTCTAGTGCCGTCCCGTTCGCGACGCAGAGCGCTCCAATTCCTTTCGGCCCGTAAAACTTGTGCGCCGTCATCGACATCATGTCGACCTGCAAGGCGCTGACATCAACCGGTACTTTACCCACCGCTTGAGCCGCATCGACGTGAAACAGGATGTTTCGCGCACGACAGATGCGGCCGATCGCCTCGATATCCTGCACGACGCCGGTTTCATTATTGATTTTCATGATCGAGACAAGCTGGGTGTCGTCTCGCAATGCGGCCTCGAAAGTTTCGGGGTCCAGTTGACCCTCCGGGCCGGGCGACAGCCAGGTCACTTCGAATCCCGTTTTTTCCAGGGCGCGAAACACGTCAACAACGGCTTTGTGCTCGGTGCGCATCGTGACCAGGTGCCTGCCACAGTGTGCACGCTGCTTCGCAGCACCCAGAATCGCCAGGTTGTTTGACTCGGTCGCACCCGATGTCCAGATGATGCTCGCGGGATCGACGTTGATCAGTGCGCCAAGACTGGTCGCCGCCTCGGCTACCACCCGGGCGCTCTGGCGCCCGGCAATATGATTCGATGCCGGGTTGAAATAGGCCGAGGATTGCACGTCGCGAAGGCGATCAGCCACACGTGAGTCCAGCGGCGTCGTTGCGGCGTAGTCCAGATATATCGGCGCAGGGGATATCATTTCGATCCCCGGGTGCGATCTATCGCCGAAAGAATCCCGCGAAGAATGTTGATTTCATTCTTGTCAGGGCGCGCGCGCAAAAACAGGCGCCGCATGCGGCGCATCAGGAACCGGGGATTTGCCGGGTCGAGGAATTCGATGTCCTGCAATACTTTTTCGAGATGTCCGTAGAAGTGTTCCATCTCTTCGCCTGACGCGGGTGCCTCCTCGTTCTCAAAACGCGGTCCGGCATCCAGCGTGCGGGCGACTCGGAGTTCGTAGGTCAGCACCTGCACCGCCATCGCCAGGTTCAGTGAACTGAATCCGGGATCCGTCGGGATGGTCAGCAGCGTGTGACACAGGTCCAGGTCGTCGTTGTTCAGTCCCGACTTCTCGGGTCCGAACACCGCCGCCACGGTTCCCTGTCTTGACTCGAGCAGCATGCGTTCGGCACAGTCTCGCGGCCCCATGCTCGGCCAGCTGATGGTCCTTGATCGGGCGCTTGCGCCGGCAACATAAACACAGTCGGTCAGTGCGTCGGCCAGCGTCGGAAACACCCGGGCATGCTCGAGGATATCAGTCGCCCCGGAAGCCCTTGCAGTCGCATCTTCGTGCGGGAAATGCCGCGGGTTGACGAGCGCCAGGTCCTTGATACCCATGTTCTTCATTGCACGCGCGACCGCCCCGATATTGCCGGGATGGGTGGTACCAACGAGTACGATTCGTATCGACATGGTTCAAGACAGCTCACTAAAAGTCCGGTATTCTACCGCCCCGGCAGCCCGGGCTGACAGCTTTGTCCCCGATTTGCCCAGTTCTTTGACATTGACGGAATCGTTTCATGCACGCACTACTTAACGTTGCAGTAATGGCAGCGCGCCGCGCCGGCGCAGTGCTCGGTCGAAATTTCAACAAACGCGACAAGCTCACGATTGAAAAAAAGGGCCACAACGATTTTGTCACGTCGGCGGACCTGGCGGCTGAAAAAGCCATCATTGACGTCATTCACAAACACTATCCCGATCACGCAATCCTCGCCGAGGAATCGGGTGTGCAGGGCGATTCCGATCATGTCTGGATCATCGATCCTCTGGATGGCACGACCAACTACCTGCACGGTTTTCCGGTATTCGCTGTCTCAATCGGCTTACAGGTCAAGGGCCGCCTTGAGCATGCGGTCGTTTATGACCCGATGCGCGAAGAGCTGTTTACCGCGTCTCGCGGCGACGGTGCGCAGCTCGACGGTCGCAAGATTCGTGTCAGCGGCAACAAGGATCTTGACCGCTCACTGATCGGCACCGGGTTTCCTTTTCGGCAGGCGGACCAGGAGACCGGTCCCTATCTAGAAATGCTCGCGAAGGTAATCAGGAACACGTCCGGCGTTCGCCGCCCGGGTGCCGCTGCTCTGGATCTCTGTTACGTCGCCTGCGGCCGGCTCGATGCGTTCTGGGAAACCGGTCTGCAGCCCTGGGACCTTGCGGCCGGCGCGCTGATTATTCGCGAAGCGGGCGGGATCATCAGCGCGCTTGACGGCGGCGAAAAACTGCTCGATGCCGGGCATGTGTTGGCGGGAACGCCACGCATCTACAAAGGCATCGCACAACTCTGCGCGAGCGAAATCAAGGCGATTCTTCAGCCGAAGAGCTGACCCCTGCTAGGGCAGGTCGTCGATCAGTGACTTGTCCTTGACCGGCTCGATCAGGTCCTGTGCGCTGACATTCAGCTCCAGCGCCGTTGCGCCGGCTGTATAGGTCGATGAATACGTTCCGACAATTATGCCGACGATCAAGGCGATCGAAAACGGCGCTATGGACTCGCCGCCGAACACCAGCAATGCGACCAGTACCAGTAAGGTGGTGAGACCGGTAATGATCGTACGTGCGAGCGTTTCATTGATGGAAATATTCATCGCCTCTCTGGCCGTGCATCCGCGCAAAGCGAAAAAGTTTTCGCGAATGCGGTCAAACACGACGACGGTATCGTTCAGCGAGTAACCAATGACGGCGAGGACGGCTGCGACAACAGTCAGGTCGAACGGGAATCCAAAAATCGAAAAGAAGCCAACGGTTACGATTGCGTCATGCCCCAGTGCCGCGACAGCACCGGCAGAGAACTTCCACTGAAAACGAATCATGACGTAGAGGAAGATCATCATCAGCGCGAAAATCATCGCCAACGCACCTTGCTCGGCCAGTTCGGTGCCGACCTGCGGGCTCACAAACTCGACGCGCCGTAACTCGATGCCTTCGTCATTTGCATGCAAGGTTTGCTGCAGGCGCTCCCGGATTTCGTCAACATCACCTTCTTGGGGCGGCAGTCGCACCATGACGACATTGTCTGCACCGAACAATTGCACCTGCGCATTCTCGTAGCCTTCATTGGCCAGGTCGCTGCGAATGAGTTCGAGGTCCGCTGCCTGTGGATAGCCGATTTCGAGCAAGATGCCGCCGGTGAAGTCGATGCCGAACTCGAGCCCGCGCGTCGATAGCGATACCAGCGACGCGATGACAAGCACGACCGATATCGCAAGGCCAACCCTGCGACGCGTCTTGCTCAGAAAGTCGATACTGGTTTTTTCTTTGATTAATCGCATGAATGAACCCTAGACCGGTACCGACGTCAGCTTGCGCCCGCCGAAAATCAGGTTGACCAGCGCTCGCGTACCGACGATGGCCGTGAACATGGATGTGATGATGCCGAGCATCAGCGTAATCGCGAATCCCTTGATCGGGCCGGTACCGACCCCGAACAACACGACCGCCGCGATCAGTGTTGTGATATTCGCATCGGCGATCGAAGACAGTGCCTTTTCGTAGCCGGCATTGATCGCCGACTGCGGTGACGAGCCATTTGCCAGCTCTTCGCGTATGCGCTCGAATATGAGCACGTTGGCATCGACCGCCATGCCCACCGTCAGGACGATGCCGGCGATGCCTGGCAAGGTCAGTGATGCCTGCAGCAATGACAGCATGGCGACGATGAAGACGAGATTCGAAAACAGGGCAACATTGGCGATCAGCCCGAATGCCTTGTAGTAAATGACCATGAACAGGACGACCGCGAAGAAGCCAATTTTGATCGCGTTGAAGCCACGGTCAATATTGTCCTGGCCGAGGCTCGGGCCGATGGTTCGTTCGTCAATTTTAAACACCGGTGCCGCGAGCGCACCGGCGCGTAACAACAGCGCCAGATCATGAGCTTCGCCCTGCCCCAGTCCGCTGATCTGGAAACGATTCTTGAAAATTCCCTGGATCGTCGCCGTGTTGATGATCTCTTCGGTCTTGATGTCGCGATTGATGGTCTCACCATTGCGCTGAATGGTTTCACGCCGGGTCTCAATAAAGACCGTCGACATCGGTTTGCCAAGATGCTCCATGGTTGTCTGCAGCATGCTTTCGCCACCCGTTGAATCGAGCGTGATAGAGACAATCGGAGCGCCCTGGTCAAAGCCCGCCGCCGCATCGATGATCTGGTCGCCGGACGCGATGACCTTGCGCTTCAAGACGGCGTCCGCAATGCCCGGGCGTCCGCGATACAGGCGGGAGCCTGGCTCCGTGCCGGACTGGTCAACGAGCCGGAATTCCAGCGTCGCCGTTGCCGTCAGGATTTTGTTGATTTCATTGGGGTCCTGTACGCCGGGCAATTGCACAACGATTCGGTCGACGCCTTGTCGCTGCACTAGCGGCTCAGCAACACCCAGTTGATCGACACGATTTCTTAAGGTCGTGATGTTTTGCTCGATCGCAAAATCCTGGCGCGCCTTGATCTGGGCCTCACTCATTCGAACGGTGAATGACCTCCCGTCACTGCCGTCCACGATCAACAGGTCGGTATCGGATCGCTGCACCAGTTCACGGGCCTGTTCCAGGTCCGCCGCTTCACCGAGCTGAACGGTGATGGCGCGATTATCGAGACTCACGCGATGCCGGATTCTGGCATCGCGCAACATATCGTCGATTCCCTGCTCGTACAAAGTCAGGCGAGTATTGATCGCCGTCTCCATATCGACTTCAAGCAGCACATACACGCCGCCGCGTAAGTCCAGGCCCAGGCTCATCGGACTCAGTCCGAGGTCGCGAACCCACGCGGGCAACTGGGGTGCCAGCGTCTGTGCAACATTTGCAACACGCCCGTAGCGGCTTTTGAGTTGGTCGACGATCGGCGCAAGATTGGTGCCTTCATCGAAGCGAAGTACGACGCGACCGTCCTTCAGGAACGCAGCTTCGGGTGTATAGCCCTCGCCTTCGACAACTCGTACGTACTCCTCGAGACGAATCGAGTCGTAACCTTCGCCGCTCGTGCCAGCGATCTGGATCGCAGGAACACTGCCATAAATATTCGGCAGCGCCAGCAGGCAACCCGCCATCAGAATGACGAGTACCAGGATGTTCAGCCAAGCAGGATATTTGTTCATTATTGTTTGTGATTCCCGGCCCCTGGATCAGGCTTCGTCGTAAGTCCCTTTGGGCACCACTACTGACACGCTGGCTTTCTGGATTTTAATCTCGGTGTTCTCACTGATCTTCACGACGGCATAAAGGTCACTGACGGCGGAGATTTTCCCAAGAATGCCACCGGCGGTGAGCACCTCGTCGCCTACTTTCAGTCCGGCGACCAGTTCGGTATGCGCTTTTTGCTTTTTTTGCTGCGGTCGAATCAACAAGAAATAGAATGCACCGAACATCAACACCATCATGATGATGAAGCTGGTGGAGTCGCCGCCCTGCTGGGCACCTTGCGCGTAAGCGCTTTGAATAAAGAAATCCATAGTTGTCACTTCGTTAATTGGTGGATTTGGGCCAAGCCCCGGAAAAACAGCGCGGTATTATGGCACAAGCGAACGACTTGGGGGCGACTTGCCGGTTCGCAAGTCCTGCGCCTTTATTCGGCATCCTCGCGGTAGGCTGCCCGGAGCTGCGCGACGAACGCTGGTAAGCTTCCGGCCGTAATGGCCGCGCGAATATCAGACATAAGCTTTTGATAATAATGAAGGTTATGAATCGTCGCCAGTCTCGGTCCGAGGATTTCACCGCATTTCACCAGGTGCCGCAGGTACGACAGCGAGTAGTTCTTGCAGGTGTAGCACTCGCAGTCCGGGTCCGGCGGCGACGTCTCGTCGCGATACCTGGCATGGCGAAATTTGACGGTGCCCGCTGTGGTGAACAGTTGTCCGTTGCGCGCATGCCGCGTCGGAATCACACAGTCGAACATGTCTATGCCGCGTGCGACAGCCTCGGCGATATCAACAGGCGTCCCTACGCCCATCAGGTAGCGTGGCGCATCGGTCGGCATGTTCGGCATCAATGCGTCCAGCACAGCGTGGCGTTCTTCTTCCGGTTCGCCGACGGCGAGGCCACCAACCGCATAGCCATCAAATCCAATATCGACCAATCCGGCTCTCGACTCGTCACGCAACGCGTCGTAGATGCCACCCTGCACGATGGCAAAAAGCGCTTCGCCGCGATCCGGCTCGGCCGCCTTGAGTTCATCAAAACGCTGCCGGCTCCGCCGGGCCCAGCGCAGGGACAGTTGCATGGATTCACGTGCTTCCTGCTCCGATGCCGGGTACGGCGTGCATTCGTCGAAGATCATGGTGATATCGGAATTCAGCTCGTGCTGCACTTCCATCGACCGCTCCGGCGTCAGCATGAAAACGTCGCCATTGATGGGCGACTGGAATTGGACGCCCTCTTCCGACAACTTGCGCATCGCGGCCAGCGAGAAGACCTGGAAACCGCCCGAATCCGTGAGTATGGGCCGCTTCCAGTTCATGAATTCGTGCAGCCCGCCGTGCTTGCGAATGACCTCGGGACCGGGCCGCAGCATCAGGTGAAACGTATTACCCAGGATGATCTCGGCGCCATTTGCTTCGACTTCCTCCGGTGTGACACTTTTTACCGTGCCATAGGTGCCGACGGGCATGAACACGGGCGTCTGAATCTCGCCACGTCGAAACGTCAGCGTGCCGCGCCGAGCCGCGCCACACTGGTCGTGGATTTCAAACTTCACTGTCGACACCCGGGGTCAGGAACATCGCGTCACCGTAACTGAAGAACCGGTACTTCTCACGCACCGCGTGCCGGTAGGCTGAAAGAATCCGTTCCTTGCCTGCAAATGCGGCAACCAGCATTAGCAACGAGGACTGCGGCAGGTGAAAGTTGGTGATCATTGCATCGACGCTTCGGAAACGGTATCCGGGCAGGATGAACATATCGGTCTCCCCGGCGAAAGGCTCAATCTCACCGTTCGCCGAGGCGCTTTCAAGTGCGCGGACTGAGGTTGTACCGATGGCGATAACGCGACCGCCTGCCTGACGTGTGTTCCTCACGGCCTCGCAACAGGCTTCGCTCACTTGCACACGCTCGGTATGCAGCCGGTTTTTCTCGATATCTTCGTCGCGCAGCGACTGGAAGGTACCGGCACCGACATGCAGCGTTACGAAGGCATGACTGACGCCCGCGTCGCGGGTTTCATCGAGCATTTGCTGATCAAAATGCAGGCCCGCGGTCGGTGCGGCAACGGCACCCGGGTCTCTTGCGTAAACCGTTTGATAACGCTCGACGTCTTCGTCATCGGCATCGCGTGCCAGGTACGGTGGCAATGGCACGTCGCCGTGTGCATCGAGGAACGGCAAAATGTCGGAGGAAAAATCCAGCACATAGAGCCCGCCGGCACGTTGCTGCACTTCGGCAGTCGCACCTGCGGCGAGCCGCAGGCGTGCGCCCGGCTTTGGCGACTTGCTCGCGCGTACATGGGCAAGCGCACGCCGTTCGCTTTGCACGCGCTCGATCAATATTTCGGCCCGCCCGCCGGTGTCTTTGACGGCTGCCAGTCGCGCCTTGATCACCCGGGTATCGTTCATGACCAGCAAATCACCGGCACGCAACAAGCCCGGAAGCTCCGCGAAGCGACGGTCGTGTATCGGAAAGCTCCAGCAAACGGCTGCCACGGCGGTCCACCGCCGGGTAGCGCGCAATCAGCTCGTCAGGGAGCTCGTAATCGAAGTCGGAAATCAGCATGGGCGCGCATGGTAGCAAAGCCATGCGCGCCCTTCTTCACTGAACAACCGGCAAGCGGGGTCGCGTCAGGTAGCGGCCGCCTTGGGCGCAGGTTTGGCCGGCACTGCCTCGGGGGCAGGTCCTGCAGCCGGAGCCGGTTCTGCAGCGGGCGGCTCGGGCGCCCACAATGACCCGCGCTGGTCGGCGGGCACTTCGACGTCGATCGTGCGCTTTTTCTTGTCGCGCATGATGCCGAGCTTCAGTGTCTCGCCACTTTGATAGGAACTGAGAATGCGCATCGCGTGTCGGACATCTTTCGGTTCGCGACCGTCGATGGACTGGATGACATCGCCGTCCTGCAAGTCGATCCCGTCGGCTTTCGGTGCATTGACAACGAGCAGCCCGGTATCGGTGCCGAAGTACTTGCCGAGCCCCGCATTCAGCTCGATCAGCTCCAGACTACCCCAGGCGCTGCCGGCGAACGGGAAGCCGTACTGCATGCTCCAGTTTCCAACCGCCTTGGGTGGAAACGATAATCCGGGTGCGTTTGGAATGTGCAATTGACCGGCATCCGGCGCCCAGGAGAAAACATGCATCTCGGTTATTCGGGGCGACAACTCGACGGAGCCTGCGTTGCCGTTTCGCAGGTAGTCGATCTTCAATATGTCGCCTTCCTCGACGCCATCCATGAACTCGAGCAATTTCTTGTTCGCAGCCATCGAACTGCTCGCGTTCATTGGCTCGCCATTGACCGCGGCAATAATATCGCCCGCCCGCAAACCTGCGTCGTCAGCGGCACTTTCCGGCGTCACGCCGGTGACTTCAATACCTTTCACCGCTTCCTGCTTGTCATCGCTGTCAATGGTGATGCCAATGCGAGGCTTATTCGAATATTCGAAGCGCCGCTCAATCTGTGCGATTTGCGGCAGACGGTTGCGGGTCAGCTCGGCAATTTCACGGGCAGCAACGGCCATACGTTCTTCGGCTTCGCGCAGTCGCTCGGCGGTCTCGCTCTCGCGTATTTCAAGCTCGCGCTGCACCTCGACTCGACTGCGTTTTTCGGCATCGTCGGCCTTAACCTGCGCAGTTGCCTCGCCTGCCAGCAGCAATGTCGCTGCCACGGGCAAAATCAGTATCGATCTCTTCATTTGGGTACTACTCCTGGTCAATACGCCGTGCGTTGCGCCTGCGCATAGCGCAACTGCAGCAGCAAATTCATCAACCTGACGCGTTCGCGCCAGAAAATTTCCTTGTCGCCCTCGGCCCATTGCACCTCGGGATCATTCAACTGGTAGTCGATCGCCGCGATGCGTTCCTCGATTTCAGACAATGTCGCGACCGTGCTCGCCCGGGCCACTTTGGGTTCGGCGGGCAGGGACCGAATTTCGCGTTCAAGCTGCCGGGACTGCGCCTGCAGGAACGTCAGGTTCGACACGTCAGGGTTTGTCACGTCCCCGGTCGGAACAACGACACCCGGCTCCTGGTTGCCGGTGAAAAGCAACGCAGCCATCAATGCGGCAGCGGCCAGCCCGACACCCGCATACCATTTGCGGTGCCCGTTGGTCTTCGGCCGGGCGAACAAGCCTTCTGCCTCGGCTTGTTCCCGAATGTTTTGCCAGACGTGCCGAGGCGGCATTGTCTGCGGCAGCTGATCCAGCCCCTTTCGCAATGCGACGTACTCGTCGGCCGTTAATGCACAAATCATTTCGTCGTCCTTCCTGTCATTGCTCATGTTTTCAGCAACTCCATCAATAGCTTCCAATGGCGGCGCCACTGGCTTCTGCAATCTCGCCGGTACTCAACAGTGGCCGCAAGCGCTGATACGCCCTCGATAACTGCGACTTTGAAAAACTTTCTGTCTTTCCCATGAAACCGGCGATCTCTTTATGAGTAAATCCTTCGACATCGTGTAGCCAGACAACCGCGCGAGCGACGTCCGGCAAACTGGCCAGCGCTGCATCCAGGTCCATCGCATCGTCTGGATGGCTCGAGATGCCATGACTGACTGGCTCCCCGGCCATCCTGTCATCCCAGTCGTCGCTCAGTGACTGGCCGCGCTTGGTCCAGGCGGAACGCAGGAACATCAGCGACTTGGTCACGGCAATACGACGGATCCAGCTTCCCAGCGCCGCCTCACCCCGAAAATTTGCGATGGAACGCATGATTTCGATAAAGGTCTCCTGGACCAGGTCCTCGGCATGCGCCGGCGTTTTGGTAAATCGGAGGCAAATTGAGTACACCGGCGTCGAAAACGCTCGATAGATGATCTCGTGGGCGCGCGCATCGCCATCGGCCGCTCGCTTCACTATCCCCGGATCGATCTCGATGTCCGCAAACTTGCTCATATCTGGAATCTTAGATGCTTACATGCCGGAAAGGGTCGCATTATTTTGCGGAACTGCGCAGCGCGGAATATACTGTGCGCCGCTTGGGCCGGGCCCAGGCGCTCAGATGAGCCCATCACACCTTGCCGGGGTGGCGGAACTGGTAGACGCGCCGGATTCAAAATCCGGTTTCTTCGGAAGTGCGAGTTCGATTCTCGCCCTCGGCACCATTAGACCTGTACCCTAACAGCAACTATCTGAGGCGTACCCGCAAGCCAGTTGGACGCCTCTGCTTGACACCCTGTTAGTTGAACCTACCCGGCGGGTATAGACGGCCGTCCCCAATGCACGTGCAAGCCGTCGCTCGATGGTAAAATCGTGACAGGCCGCTTCTGACCCAAAGGAGTCATCGTTACCTTGGTAATTTTCCTGCAGTAAACGCCTGTGATTTTTCGCTAAATGGCAAGTGATTATGACTAAAGTGTTGGACTGGGTAGGAATGATACTCTGGTTCGGGAGTGTGCCAGTCGCGATTTACATTTCTGTGATGTCATACTTTCGAACGACCGGTTCATTCGTACGACGAGTAGGTGTCTCGCTCTGCTTTTTGGCGGCAGTGATGATAATTACCGTTGGTTCCGGCATGGCCATCTTTGTTCGAGATGGGCTTGGGCCAGATTCGCGAGAGTCGCAGGGGATAGAAGCACTGCTTCGTTCAGCCCCTGAAATCGGGTTTGCCGCGATCATTGCGGCTGTCTTTGCTGCGGTTGGCTGGACCCTAAGAGCTGCTCATCTACCGAGCGGAAATACGAAATAGCGATGCGGCATCAATCTACTCTCAACGGCTACTTCTGGCCGTTCTGAGAAAGTTGCCTGGCGCATGTTCGAGCGACCGCTTAACTTCGCATAGCCGCCGGTCGCAGATCTTGAGCTACAATTTCTGCTGCTGACCCTGGCTGTGTGATAACTCGCTTTCTCACGGCTCTTTGAGCGAGTTGGGCCACCGGCATCGGGATTTTTGCCGGACGTTTTTCTTCTTTTCCGTTTTTCGTTGTTGGGATTCGCGAATG
>JAUHYO010000049.1 GCA_030426325.1 Gammaproteobacteria bacterium
TTGCAGGGGGTGTGTGCCGGAATTTTCGTCGTCTGCACCGTGGATCAGTAGCAGCGGCTCATTGATCTTGTCAGCCTGCATGAACGGCGACATCCGCCGGTACAGATCGGGTGCCTCCCAAACGGTGCGCTCCTCGCGCTGGAATCCAAACTGCGTCAGCGTGCGATTGTAGGCGCCGCTTCTCGCGATTCCCGTACGAAACAGATCCGAATATGCCAGCAGGTGAGCCGTCATGAACGCGCCGTAGGAGTGACCGGCTATAGCGACACGATTCGGATCAACAACATTTCTGCGCGCGCCCTCATCGATTGCTGCCGCGGCGCTGGCAACGACCTGCTCGACAAACGTGTCGTTCGGCTGCGCATCTCCCTCGCCGACGATTGGCATCGAC
This sequence comes from Gammaproteobacteria bacterium, assembly GCA_030426325.1. GTDB lineage: Bacteria > Pseudomonadota > Gammaproteobacteria > Steroidobacterales > Woeseiaceae > UBA1847. Next base: position 392 of record JAUHYO010000049.1, read on the forward strand.
ACGTTATCCATGATGGCGTAGCCGGCTGTCAGCCACGGCACCATCGAGCGCAACGACACCGTGGGAAAGCGGTACGGTGAACCGCTGACCTGCCCTGCTTCAGAGGCATCCCGGTATTCCAGCGGGTATGCCCACAGCACAGCAGGCAATGGGCCATCGGCTGCGCTGTAGCCTGGTGGCAGGTACAACTGTGCGGTTAACCAGACGCCGTCACTGCGCTGATAGCGCAGCATTTCCGACTGAACGCCCTCCAGTGCCGGGTAGGGATTCGGCGGATTCGTCAGCTGGCGAGGAAATTCATTGCCAGCGGACTGGACCCAATACGCCGGTGGCGATTGCTGTGACTCGCGCTGCACCACCAGCCTGAGTGGTGACTCGGCAAGCAACGAAACCGATTCTTCGTAATAAGGCGGTTGCGATTGCCAGAGCGTTTCAATCTCTTCGGTGACAACGTCGAAGCGACGCAAGAACGGCTGGTCACCTGCAGGTGTTGCCCCGAACCCTTCCAGCAGCAATTGCGTATCCGCGTTTGTGCTCCGATACAACACAGGAAATCCGGACGCATTCGTCGTCATGACCGGCGCACCAGGATCCGCGTAGGCATCCTGGATCGAAAAGTCGAAAAGCTTCCGAGGCGCGTCGTCCGGCACCCCCGGTCGGTAAATGAACGCGCGACGACTGCGGCTCTCCCACCAATCGTCCCAGACAAGTGCAAAATCATCGGCAGACCACTGCACACTTAAGAATCGCTGCGACAATCGCGCAAGCTTCACCGGCTCCCCATTGAATGGGGCAGCCAACAGAAAAAGTTCATCGCGTACTTCGACTTCGGCTTTTGCGTCTCCGCCATCAGCTGCAGCGACCCAGTACAGCGTTGCACCGGTGTCGCTCCGCCACGCAGCGATTCGCGGACCGGTTCGTACGGAATCACGTCCAATCGGTATTTGCTCGGCCAGCGGGAGCTCGGCAAGTTCATGCACAAGCTTGCCGCGCGGGTTCCACACGCTCCAGGTCGCTGCGAACCGATCCAGTGGCACGACGTACGAGAATGGTGGACGTTGAGTTTTTACGAGGATGTATCGCCCGTCTGGAGAGTACTCAGCAAATACATGCAATCCGGGCTGGCCAATTTCCCTGACGCGACCGGTTAGCGCAACGTCGATCAGCTGGACGTTTAGATAATGTGCGAGCAAGGCTTCATCATGCGGACTCTTGAGCATTCCCTGGTAGGTACGCGTCGGTGCCGGATCGCCACTGTGTTGCTGAATCACCGGGCCGTCCGGTACTTCACTTTTGATTGGCACTGCATTCGACGACGCAATGCTTCGACATAACAGGCCGGCACTGTCCGGGCGCCAGCGACAGGGCCAGCCGGCAACACTGTTCATCGGGCGGCTCGTCAACCGTCTCGATGAAGCCTTATCCGCCGTCGTGACCCAAAGCTCGCTACGATCGTTCAGTACGACAGTCAGCGCCAGGTGTTTGCCATCGGGCGACCACATCGGGTGCAAGAGACGCGCCTGTTTCGGCAGGTCGTCGAGCGCGACGTCCGCTGATTCGGCATCCAGCGAAACAAGGCGAGGGCTTTCGAAAGCGCCTTGAAGCTCACGCGGCGGCAATAAGCTGCCCGGTGGTGGCCTGTTGCTCGGCCGCGATCGCCCCGGCGGTTCACTGGGTGGCGGTGTCAATGTGCTGGCATCGAAACGCAGGCCGGCAAGATGCAGACTCGGGCGGGCAAGATCGGCAATGGACGGTCGTCGCGGTCGCTCGAGAATGACTGCGCGCTCGCCCCCCGGTGCGACGATCAAAGTCGAACCTGGCCGCGCGTCCAGCAAGGCGGCAATCGCTTCGCTCGGCTCGCGATACTCCGCAGTCGCAAGCCACGGCACCAAAACGAATGCCGCCAGTGTCACGCGAATGAGTCTTGATCGAGACCGGATAGCCCGTCGCATGTCTACCTTCCCACTGTCACAGCGCATCGGGTCAGGCGGTCGCCGGCTCGTCAACGAGACCGGCGACCAACCCATTGGCACTAGTTAATTGTCGCAGACAGGCGCAGGTAGATATATGTGCCTTGTGGATTAAAGCTCTGGATGTCGAAGTTGATATTGCTGTTGACCAGCGAAATGGGCGGGTCTTCATCAAAGACGTTGTTAATACCGAGCGTCAGCCGCGAGTCGTACTTGTCGAAGCGATAGGCAGCCTGCAAGTCATGATAGTAGACGGAGTCCACTTTGCCCTGCGCGGAGTCTTCGGTCGTGCTGTCAACGAACCGACCCGTCCAGCCGAACTCCCAGTCGTCGCGCAATAACTCAACCGACGCGTTGGCTTTCACGCGTGCAAAGTTTTCGCGGAATAACTGCCGACCTTCAAGCTTGTCGATATTGATCGAGCCATCGGGGTTCGGAATCGTCAGCACGTATTCATCCAGGTAGGCCGTGTCCAATGTGAACGTGAAATCACCGACCCGGGTTCCCGGCATTTCGTAGCGGGCCGTGAAATCCACTCCGCTCACTTTGGTGCCACCGATGTTCACACCGCCATCAATAAGGTTGTCGATTTCGCCGGTAATGCTGTTGCGCGAGATGAGGTTGCAGTAGCGACCGAAGTTGGCGCATTCATCCAGAATTCTCTGCGTACCCAATGACGTAATCGTGCCCGTAATATCTACGTCGTACCAATCGGCTGCAAGACTCAGATTCTCCAACCACTCCGGCTGGTAGACAATACCGAACGTCAGCGACTCGGACTCCTCCGGTTGCAATAGCGGATTCGCACCAACGGTTGCCGTCACCGCATTGCCGTTCTGTACGTAACTGCCGTTTGCCGGCACGCCTTGTGCCACACAATTGTTCACAACGGTTTGTGACGCGCCCGAGTTCAACAGGTCAGAACAGGGATCGAGTCCCGGCTGGTTGGTGGCACGGGTACCCGCAAACAGTTCGATGATCGATGGCGCACGGAACCCTTCAGCGTACGACGCACGAATTTGCAGCGAATCGACGGGGCGCCAAGACAGGCCGTACTTGCCATTTGTCGTGTCACCGAAGGTGCTGTAATCGGAGTAACGCGCGGCGAGATCAAGTTCGAGCGTTTCAAGCAAGGGCAAACTGAATTCAACGTAGAGTTCGTTCAGGTCGTACTTACCGTCCGTTGGAAGTCTCGGCGCGCTGCTGGTGGCACGATCGTTTGAAGGATTGAAATTCACCGGCGGCGCATTAACCTCACCATCCGGCGTGTCGTAGGCATGTTCGCGCCGGTGTTCGAAGCCCGCGGCAAAGCCCACTTCGCCGGCCGGCATTGAGAACAACTGACCGGTAATGTTCGCGGTGAAATCGTTCTGGCTGGTGCCGTTGCGATCCTTGGCATTAACACGGACGTAATCGAGCATTTCGGCGGTCATCTGGCTCGCATCACCGAATATATTGAACGGCACGCAACCCTGGGTTGACGCACAACGGGCGTTGTCACCCAGCGCAATAACCAGTCGGTCGACATTAATCTGGTTGTAGGAAATGAATGTCGCATCGTTTTCTGAGTAGGCGTAGCCCAGATCCCAGGCCCAATCGCCGAACGCTTCACCCTGAATTTCCAGTCCGGCGCGAAACGTATCCACTTCTTGCACGTTGTCACGCTGTCCCATCGCTGTCAGCACGCGGTTGATCTCGAAATTGTTACCCGACAGTTCAACACCGAAAGGATTGAAAGGATGGTCGGCGGGAATGACCATGCCTTCAGCACCTCGAATGCGAGGCACGACTTCGGAGAACAGCTGATCTGACTTGCGCTTGTTGTACATCGCATGGGCAATGACGGACATCGAGTCTGTAATATCCACGCGCCCTTGCGCGAAGATGTTGGTCAGTCGTCGCGGGCCAATCAGGTAATTGTGATGGAAACCGTTGTAACGGTCCGCCGGATCCGAGAAGAGCCGAAAATCGCTGGCATCAGCACCGTCTTCACCATCAATCAGGGTGTAACGGGCACTGTCCGATGGTCCCAGTCGAAAACGTCCCTGCGCAGTGCTGGTGCTCAGCGCATTCAGCGGTACAGCGGAGAAACTTCGATCCTCTGTGTAAATTGGATCACTGTCGACGACACTGACATTAAGAAACGTTGACGAGCGATCGTTGCTGGTGCCGACGGTCAGGCTCAGGTTCTGTGTCTCACCATCACCTTCGCTGGTCGCTCCGGTGAACAATTTGACATCAAGCCCGTCAACGTCCTTGCGCGTAATGATATTAACGACACCCGCGATGGCGTCGGAGCCGTATACGGCTGATGCGCCGTCTTTAAGGACCTCGATTCGCTCGACTGCCGCCAAGGGAATCGTATTGAGATCGACAAAATCCCGAAAGCCTCGAGTACCGGCACCGTTCACCCAGCGACGACCGTCGACAAGCACCAGCGTTCGGTTGCTGCCGAGGTTGCGCAGATTGATGCTGCTGGTACCGTGCGCCGTACCGGCGCTGCTGTTCTGATTGAGGCTGGCTCCTGCGCTTGGCATTGCTTGCAGCACATCACCAATTGCCGCGAGTCCGCTGCGATCGATGTCGTCACCGTCCAGAATTGAAACCGGGCTGGTACTGTCGTAGTTGTCGCGACGAATACGCGAACCCGTGACCAGAATTTCCTCGACAAGCTGATCATCCTGGGCGATCGCGGGACCTTCAGGAACCGCCAGCAATACAACACCACCTGCAACAGCCAGCATTGCATTCCGAACTTGTTTGGCAGAGAACCCACTCATTACTTTTCCCCCAATAAGAAAAATCGATCCGCGAAAACCGGCGCCGCATTGACCGCTGATTTTCACATTCGGCTCGAGTCTACAAAGCGACCCCAGGGCATACAATCTGATACCAAAAAATCATCCTGTGATAACATTCTGGTATGAGTTCAGCCATGCCAAACATCAGCCTCAGGAGCCTGACCTGCTTCCGTTCGATTATTGATACCGGGTCAGCAACCGCTGCGGCAAAGGAACTCGGACTGACACAGCCCGGCGTCAGCCGACTGCTGAACCAGTTTGAAGAGCAAATAGGCTTCGAATTGTTTCAACGATCGAAAGGCCGCCTGATCCCTTCGCCGGAAGCCCTGCACCTGTACAAGGAAATCGACATAGCGCTGCAAAGTATCGAGCGTGTGCAGCAGCTTGCCGGGAACCTGAACAATGCAGACTTTGGTGAGCTTAAAATTGTTGCACCACCAAGCTTTGCCGAATTCTTTCTGTCCCAGCTTGTCAGCGACTTTGTGCAACAGCACCCGAATGTACGAATCAGCCTTGACTCGCACAGCGCCGAGTCGGCCAAGGAAATGATCGCGCTGCGTGCCGTTGATTGTGGGTTCGTCAAAATGCCAGCTGACCATCCGACCCTGGCCTGCGAGCCCCTGGTTCGGGCACCAACGACTTGCGTGATGCCGCCGAATCACCGGCTGTCGGGCAAGAAGAGCATTCGAATTAAGGATCTCGATGGCGAACCGCTGATCATGCTCGCCAAGGGCCGCCCGACCCGGCAGCAAATCGATGACGCGTTTCGCACAGCCGGAGTGCGCATGAATATTCGTGTCGAAACTCATACCGTGGGTTCTGCCTGCGCACTGGCCGGCAACGGCACCGGCATCGCACTGGTCAACGAAATGCTTGCTGTTCGCTACGCAGGGACGGATCTTGCGCTCCGCCGCCTTGTGCCCGGCATCTATCACGAGTACGCGTTCGCCTACTCGGCGAATGCACCGATGACGCGGGTCATGCAAAAATTCCTGGAGCACAGCCGGGCATGGATAAAGACACAACAAGTTTTGCAACCCGTAACTCGCAAGTCGGCCTGATTAACTTGTCCCGGTCGAAACTCATATTATTGGCTGACCTTCTGTTGCTGGTCCTTATCGTAATGTGGTTTAGCAGCAACGCTGTCGCTCGCGGAGCGACCGGCAAACTGGTTGGGCACGAGATGATGTTAATTCGCCGGTCCCCCGCACTCCAGGCACCCCGCGGCATGCTAATGTCCTGAGAATGAATACCGATCTTGCCCGCTATCACCGGCAGATGCTGCTGCCGGGTTTCGGCGACAAGGGACAACAGCGCCTCCGGGACTCGACCGCACTGCTACTGGGCTGCGGCGCGCTCGGTTCGGCGGCAGCTGAAATGCTGGCTCGTGCCGGCGTCGGGCACCTGGTCATCGTCGACCGGGACTTCGTCGAACTGACAAACCTGCAAAGGCAGACCTTATTTGACGAGCAGGACGTCAACGACGAGCTGCCGAAGGCAATCGCGGCGAAAAAGCGGCTCGAGGAGATCAATTCTGAAGTTCGCGTCACGGCAATCGTCGACGACATCAACCATACGAATATCGAACGCTATGCGAAGGGTGTCGACATACTCGTCGATGGTCTCGACAATTTCGAGACCCGCTACCTGGCCAATGATGTCGCGGTGAAACACGGGCTGCCCTATGTTTACGGGGGCGCCGTCGGCACGACCGGTATGGCAATCGCCTTTATGCCGCACACCAATGACAGCGCGCCGTGGCAAAAATCACCTGAAGAGGATTTTTCGACACCCTGTTTTCGTTGCCTGTTTGAAGAAGCGCCTGCACCCGGTTCAAGCCCGACCTGTGACACGGTCGGCGTGATCGGCCCGCTGATCGCTGTCATCGCCAATATTCAGGTCACCGAAGCGCTGAAGATTCTTACCGGCAACTTCGATCTAGTGCGAAGGAAGTTGTTGAACGTCGATGTCTGGGCGAACGATTTCTACGAACTCGAGGTCGATAGCGCGTACACAAACGGCGACTGCCTTTGCTGCAAACAGCGTCGTTTCGATTTCCTGACCGGTGACTCCGGCTCCAGCGCGGTCTCGCTCTGCGGCCGTAACGCCGTGCAGGTCCGCCACCGGCAGGACAAAGGCGGTTTCAATCTCGACGGTGTCGCGGCACGCCTTCAAGCGCATGGGGCTGTTTCGGTCAATGAATACATGCTCAGGTCGCAAATATCCGATAGCAATAAGACCTATGAGCTGACCCTCTTCCCGGATGGGCGGGCAATTATCAAGGGAACCGATGACCCGCAGATCGCGCGTAGCCTATACTCAAAGTACGTGGGGACCTGAAGTCCGGCCCAATAAAAACGCAAAAAGGGAGTATCGACGTGACCGCAATCCGCATCCTCGTTGGCACCCGCAAAGGCGCCTTCATAATCACTTCCGACGCCAAACGCGAGCAATGGACCGTCGATGGTCCGCACTTCGCGGGTTGGGAGATCTACCACATGAAAGGCTCGCCAGCCGATCCTAACCGCATCTACGTATCGCAGTCATCGAGCTGGTTCGGGCAAATCATTCAGCGCTCGGACGATGGCGGCAAAACCTGGTCACAACCGGGCTCCGAAGGCGAACCGTCGACTGATGACAGTGGCATGCCGCAGGGTGTCAGCAATTTATTTGTATACGACACGTCGGAGGAAACCGGACGTCCATTGACGACACACCAGTGGTACGACGGGACGCAACACCCCTGGGAATTTGCACGCGTCTGGCATCTTGAGCCGTCGTATGACGACCCGGACACCTGCTACGCCGGCATCGAAGATGCCGCTTTATTTCGAACGACCGACGGCGGAGCCAGCTGGCACGAGTTTGCCGGCCTGCGCGGCCACGAATCCGGCCCCAACTGGATGCCGGGTGCCGGTGGCATGTGCCTGCATACGATCGTTCTCGATCCGAAAAACGACCAGCGAATTTTCTGTGCAATTTCCGCAGCAGGAACCTTTCGCAGCGATGATGGTGGCAAGTCCTGGAAACCCATCAACCACGGACTGCATTCTGAGTACATTCCTGACCCGGCCGCCGAAGTCGGTCACTGCGTACACCGGATCGTGGTGCACCCGTCAAACCCGGACACCTTGTTCATGCAAAAGCACTGGGATGTCATGCGCAGCGACGACGGCGGTGAGAACTGGCGCGAGGTCAGCGGTAACCTGCCAAGTGACTTCGGATTTCCAATCGCTGTTCACGCACACGAACCGGAGACAATTTATGTCGTGCCGATCTTGAACGACTCATTGCACTATCCACCTGATGGAAAGCTTCGCGTTTATCGCAGTCGCAGTGGCGGCGAAGAATGGGAGGCACTGACCAACGGGCTGCCGCAGGAGCACTGCTACGTCAACATACTGCGCGACGCGATGGCCGTTGACACAGCCGAGCCTTGCGGAATTTATTTCGGTACGACCGGCGGCCAGGTCTATGCCTCGAATGACAGCGGGGATCACTGGCAGGCGATTGTAAGAGACCTTCCGGCCGTTCTGTCGGTCGAGGTACAGACGCTGCCGTGATTCGCATCGCACTGCCGTTTCATTTGCAAACCCTGGCGCGTGTCAACCGCGAGATCGTCGTTCAAGTCGACGGACCTGCGACGCAGAAAACTGTACTCGACGCCCTGGAAGCGGCCTACCCGATGCTAAGAGGCACCGTCCGTGATCACGTAACACATGAGCGCCGGCCCAAGGTCCGCTTTTACGCTGATGGCAGGGACGTAACACACGATTCGCCGGATGCCGCATTGCCGCAGTCAATCGTCAGCGGCGCCGAGCCGTTTCGAATCGTCGGCGCGATCTCCGGGGGTTAGGCCGGGCTCACGTCATGGTTCCGACATTTCGGGCTAAAGAAAATCGTCATTGCGGCCGATTCAGCACCAATGGCGAGCGAAATTAAATCAACGATCGGTCGATACGAAATACTGAGCTCAATCGGCAAAGGTGCCCAGGGCAGGGTCTATCTTGGGCGCGACCCGACGCTGGACCGACTGGTGGCGATAAAGGTACTCACCGCCTCAAATGCCGAACTCAGCAGCCTGACGGACGACGGTGTGCCGCTTGAGGGACGGATATCGAGCAAACTCAAGCACCCGAACATCATTCCGATTTTCGATGCCGGCGAATGCGCAATCGGCCCGTACCTCGTGTTTGAGTACGTTGAGGGCAAGACACTCGCCCAGGTACTGAAGTCCACGGGACCGATGTCCGTGGAAGCGGCCGTCCCGCTGATAACCGCAATCCTGCGGGGAGTCGCGGCTGCGCACGACGCCGAGATTCTGCACCTTGACCTCAGCCCCAGGAACGTACTGATCGACGCCGACGAGGTCCCTCGGGTCATGGACTTCGGGCTCGCACAACATGTAAGTGCCGCCCGTGAACCCAGTGAGTTTGCCACCGGCACCTTGCGCTACATGGCTCCTGAACACTTCCTCAGCAAACCACTCGGACCCTGGACGGACGTTTTCGCGCTGGGCAGCACCTTTTACGAGATAGTGACCGGCCAGCGTGCGATGGCCGGAACAGCTTTCGAAGATATTCGTAATGAAATCATTTCGGGGTCCACCGACTTTTCCCTTTTCGCTGATGACCCCAACGGTGCGGCCTTTGTGAGATTCCTGGCCGGGGCGCTGGAGCGAGGCCAGGAAGGTCGCTATGCAAACGCCGCGGTTATGGCCGAAGCCTTTGATTTGTTCCTGACGGAATCCGGACTGGAGATCACCCCCAAAACCTCAACCCCCAATCACAGCACAATCGATTTCCTGTTACGGCGCATGCAACGAACCGGTGATTTCCCGACAATCTCGCGAACGCTGTCGGACATCAACCGGCTGACCGGCGATGATGCGGGCGCCAACGCCGACAAACTTGCCAACGTCATCCTCAGAGACTTTGCCCTGACGGGCAAGCTGCTAAAGCTCGTGAACTCCGCGTTTTACGGATCGCGTGCATCCAAGGTGACCAACATCTCAGACGCAGTTGTACTCCTTGGCGTCGAAAAAGTGCGCATGACCGCCAACAGCCTCACCTTTTTTGGCCATATGAAGAGCGACTCCGCCGTGCTGAAAGACTCCATGACGAAATCGTTCCTGAGCGGTCTGATCGCGCGTCACCTCGCGCGGATTGAACGACTGCCCGGAATGGAAGAGGCGTTCATCTGCGGCATGTGTCAGAACCTGGGTGAGAATCTCGTGATTTTCTATTTTCCTGACGAGTTCGCCGACATCAACGAATTAATGACGACCCGCAAACTGGGCAAGTCAGCCGCAGCACGAGGCGTACTCGGTGTCGCCTATCCCGATCTCGGTGCGGCCGTCGCGAAAAGCTGGAAGCTGCCAAACGCCATTGTCGAATCGATTCGAGGCGCTCCTCCCGGCCCGATACGCAAGCCGGACTCGACCGACGAACAGATGCGGGACATGGCCATTTTCGCAAACGAACTCTGCGATATTTTCCAGTATCGCGAGCGCGACGACATCGATTCCGCCATGCAGGAATTGCTGGCGAGATTTGCGCCAAGCATACCCATTGAGTACGACTTCTGTGTCAAGCTCATGGCTGCAGGCTTCGAAAAGCTCAAACAGTTTGCCCCGATATTCGAAATCAATGTTGCATCGAGCAACTATTGCCGGTCCGTGCAAACCTGGTTAAACCAGTGCGCAAACAATGCACGCGATGAAGGTGCGCCGGCGGAGACGGCCTGAGCTGACCCTTCAAGGAAGGTGCACCGGCTCAGCATCCGGTCGTCGTCGCACAGCGCAAACTGGTAACATCCTGTCTGCCCTAAAAACGACGACAGAGAACAATGGCAGACCCTGCAGACCGCCTCAGCGAACTAAAAATCGATCGCAGTGCTTACCAGCCCGCCAGGCGCGCGTGGCTGTGGCCGGTACTCGGTATTTCACTCGTCGTCATCGCAGTCGCGGCCTGGTACCTGCTCGGCGGCTCGGGCGGCGCTGTTGAGGTTGAAACCGAGACTGCACGCAGGCCACCCAGTGCCGCGGCAGCAAGCAGCGTGCTCGATGCGTCCGGCTACGTAACCGCACGCCGGGAGGCCACTGTTTCGTCCGAAGTCACCGGCAAGGTCACGGAAATCCTGATCGAGGAAGGCATGAGCGTCGAGGCAGGCCAGATCGTCGCGCGTCTTGATGACACGACGCAACGAGCGCAGGTCGCACTCAGCAATGCACAACTGCAATCCGCCCGCGCCGCAATTGCAGAAGTTGAAGCACAGTTGCGTGCGGCAAGACTCGAACGTGACCGGCTGCGCGAGCTTGTCGCTCGCAACCTGACCAGCACATCCAGTGTCGATACGGCTGAGGCCAATTTCGACGCCCTCGCCGCGCGGCTTGCCGCCGCTCGCGACAATGTGACCGTATCCGAGAAAAGCCTCGCGCTCGCACAAGACGCACTTGACGACATGACCATACGTGCTCCGTTCGGCGGTATGGTTGTTTCCAAGAATGCACAACCCGGTGAAATGATATCGCCAATTTCTGCCGGCGGCGGGTTTACCCGCACCGGCATTTGCACGATCGTCGACATGGAATCACTGGAGATCGAAGTCGACGTTAACGAGGCCTATATTCAGCGTGTCAAACCGGGCCAGGCGGTCAGTGCGACACTCGATGCTTATCCAAACTGGCAGATTCCGGCAGACGTGATTGCAATTGTTCCGACAGCCGACCGCCAGAAAGCAACGGTGCGCGTTCGCATTGGTTTTCGCGAACGGGATGAACGCATCCTGCGGGATATGGGGGTTAAGGTCGCATTCCTCGGCAGTGAACCATCCCAGACAGATGCGGGAGAGCCGAAGGGTGTCTTGATATCCGGCGGTGCGGCGCAGGAAGACGCCGATGGAACCTACGTCTGGCGCGTTTCGAACAACCGGGTGGAGCGGCGCGCGGTCGTACTCGGCAGTTCCGCCGACCGTGATCGCGTGCTAATACTGGACGGATTAAGTGCGGGCGATACAATTGTTCGCTCGGCCGGCGCGCCACTCCGCGCGGGGCAGGATGTAATAACAAAATAGCGGGAGCAAGAGATGGCGGAGATACTGGCAAAGCTTGAAGGCGTCAGCCGTGTGTATCAGAAAGGCAAGGAGCGCGTCGATGTCCTGCATGAACTGGACCTCGAGATTGAGAAAGGCGATTTTCTCGCGCTGATGGGCCCATCCGGCTCCGGCAAGACCACTTTACTGAACCTGCTCGGCGGTCTCGACAAACCCACGGCCGGCACGGTCAGCGTCAGCGGCGCGACATTGTCATCGATGAGCAACAGCCAGCTGTCAAACTGGCGCGCGACTCACGTTGGTTTTATTTTCCAGTTTTACAACCTGCTTCCTGTGCTGACCGCACGCAAGAACGTCGAGCTCCCGTTGCTGTTGACGAACATGTCAGGCAAAGAACGAAGCAAACGTGCCGAGCTGGCACTTGAGATCGTCGGGTTGGCCGATCGAGCCAACCATCGCCCGCGTGAATTGTCGGGTGGCCAGGAACAACGTGTCGCGATTGCCCGGGCGATTGTTTCCGACCCGCAGCTGCTGTTGTGCGATGAGCCGACCGGTGATCTCGACCGCTCGACGGCTGACGAAATTCTTGGACTCCTGCGCTCATTAAATGCCAATCACGGCAAGACAATTATCATGGTGACGCACGACGCCCAGGCTGCCGACTATGCACGCCGCACACTGCACATGGACAAGGGCAAGCTGGAAGCCCGGGCAAGCGCATGAAGTACTTCGGCCTCATCTGGAAGAACGCCTGGCGAAAGAAGATTCGCACATCGCTGACTATTCTGTCCGTGCTGGTCGCGTTCCTGTTATTCGCGCTGCTGAACGCGATCGGCTACGCATTCCGTGCCGGCGAAGATGTCTCGTCAGCGGAGCGACTGGTCGTTATTCACAAAATCTCGCTGATCAACCCGCTGCCGATCAGTTACGAACCGCGTATCGCCTCGACACCCGGTGTTGCGGAAGTTACGCATGCCTCCTGGTTCGGCGGCTACTACCAGGAAAAGCGCAACCAATTCGCGCAATTTCCTGTCGACCTGAAAGAATACTTCGCGTTATACCCGGAATTGATTATCGAGCCCGAGCAACTTGAGGCGGCTGCAAAAAACCGAATCGGCACCATCGTCGGCCATGAACTTGCCGAACAGTTCGGCTGGAAACTGGGCGACCGCATTCCGATCCAGGCGACGATCTGGACCAAGGCCGATGGCGGGCGCACCTGGGAGTTCGACCTGGAAGGCATCATGC
>JAUHYO010000395.1 GCA_030426325.1 Gammaproteobacteria bacterium
ACATCGGAGTCGATCGAGGTCGGATTCAAGGGTACCTTCGACCGGTTCCGAATCGGCTTTTCCTACTACGAGACGGACTACGAGGACTTCCAGGCCAACTCCTTCACCGGCACCGGATTCAATCTTCAAAATGCCGGCTCGATCGAGACCAGCGGCTGGGAACTGGAATACACCTGGCAACCGCTGGACAACACGACAATCAATGGTTATTTCGCCCAGAGTACCGGCGACTTCAAGAGCTTTGTTGGTGGTACCTGCTGGGACGGCACCGTGTTTCATACCGGCCAGCCTGACCCCGGCAGCAACGGCGACCCAACCGCTGAGGTTTGTGATCGATCCGGCGGCATGATCCCGTACAACCCGGAAGATCGCGCGTTTATCGCACTGACGCAAAACTTCCCGCTGGCGGCTGGCAACCTGTTTTTCCGGGCGGAATATACCTACGCGTCCGACCTGTTTACGGATGGCGACCTTGACCCGCTGACAACAGAAACCGGCACCGACATCATCAACCTGCGTCTCGGCATCGACATCGACAGCTGGAACTCACGCATTACCCTGTGGGGCCGAAACATCACGGACGAGCGTTCCTACCACGGATCGTTTGACCAGCCGCTCGGCCTGGGTCGTATGAACTCCTACCCGACAGAGCCTGCAACGTACGGCATCTCGTTCATGAAGAACTGGGACTAATCGAAAAGCAGAATATGGGGCAGTAGGGAAACCTGCTGCCCCTCTTTTTTTGCTTATATATGACGAAAGATTTTGTCTGAATCTCGGTCAGACACACAAACATCGCGCCAGCGTTCAGGCGTCTTCGTTGAAGAAAAACATTCCGAGTGTTTCGGCGACACAGGCTGGCTTGCGTTGGCCTTCCGCTTCGATTCGAATTTCGGATGTCAGAAGCAACGCACCGGCACGATGACGAGCCTGCAGCAATTTAGCCCGCGCCCTGAGCCTCGACCCAACTGGCACCGGCGCATAAAACCGCACTTTATTCAGACCATAGTTGATCGCCCTGGCGAGATTCCTGACTTCGATAAACTTGCCGGTGAGCGCCGGAATTAATGCCAATGTCAGGTAACCGTGCGCGATGGTCTTGCCATTCGGCATCTCTTTTGCCGCACGTTCGATATCAACATGAATCCATTGGTGATCGGCCGTCGCTTCGGCAAACTGGTCAATGCGGTGCTGGTCAATGACAATCCAGTCTGATAATCCGACCTCCTGACCGACCAGCGCTTTCGCATCTTCAATGGTGTTTATGACGCGCAAATCAGCTTCCTTCGGTGTCGGGATCCGTATGCCGATGAGCCACGTTAGCACAGCGTTCGCAGTTCACCCAACCAGAGTCTCCATCAACATAGTGTTCTTTTTTCCAGATGGGCAAGCGCGTCTTGATCTCATCGATCACGTATCGACAGGCCTTGAATGCTTCATCTCGATGGGCGGCCGAAACACCCACCCAGACGGCACAGTCGCCAATCTCCAGCAATCCGGACCGATGTACACAGATTGCATCGATGTGGGGAAATTTCATCTGTGCTTCCGCCAGAACCTTCTCACCCTCGGTCAGTGCGAGCGGTTCGTACACCTCGTACTCCAGGCGCTGCACTTCCCGCCCTTCGTTTTCGTTGCGCACCCAACCTTCGAACACGCAGAACCCGCCAGCCGCTGGCGCTGCCATTTGTTTGCGCAGCTCGTCGACCGGAATCGCCGTGTTGGATATCGAGATCACACTAGCCGCCTGCAACCGGTGGAAATAACAAGACGGTATCGCCATCGCTGACCGGTGATGACCAGGCCGCCATGACATCATTGATCGCGACCTTGCAATGTGCAGCCGGTTCAGGCGATCCATGCCGGCCTTTGGTTTGTTCGAACACATCCAGAGCGGTCGATGCCTCCAGCTCAACCGACTCCTGGCTCACACCGGCGTGTTCACGGAAAATGGCGAAGTATCGAACAGTTATGGTCTTCATCGGCATTTTTGCAGGACGCTTTTTTCCAGGTCTTCAGGGGTGTTGATATTGTCAAGCGACACGGGGTTCACCTGCTTCAGCAGATGCGTATCCGAGCGGATCAGAATCTTCCTCGGGCAATTGATGCCGCTGTCCACGAAGGACTGGATGGTGTCCGCGCAGCCGCAATGGTAGATCGCACAGAGCGGTTCGGGCAATTCATCATAGCTGCTTTCGTAAGCGGTAAAATACTGGCCGCCGTCGCGATGCGCCAACAGGTTTTGCAAGGTTTCCGCATCGATATTCGGCAGGTCGCAGGCCACTACCAGCCAGTCGACGTCAGGGTACTCCCGAAGCGCCGTCAGTATTCCCGCAACCGGACCCAGGTCCCGGTAACGATCGATAATCAGCTCATACTGGCTGCGTTCGGCGTCATCTGCCTGCTCGGGCCGCGCCGATACGAAAACGCTATCGACAAATTGCCCCAGCAGATCAACCATATGCGCCAGCTGTGATCGCCCGCCCCGATTCAGCAGAGCCTTGTCACGCCCCATGCGTCGGCTCTCGCCGCCTGCGAGTACCAGGCCGTAGACCGCCCTAGACATCGCGCGAAAACTCCCGCTTACCGCCGGACTTGGAAACGAGTCGGGTCTCCTGGATCACAATATCGTGGGACAGGGC
>JAUHYO010000396.1 GCA_030426325.1 Gammaproteobacteria bacterium
CCCGACTGAGATGGAGGCGGTCATGAATGCCTTCGCGGACCCGGACCCGCTGGTAAGAATTGGCGCACTTCGGGCACTCCGGAGCTTCCCATCAAATGCTCGCGGCACGTCGGGCAGTCACCTGCTGAGGGATCCGGTCCGTGGTGTTCGAATTGAAGCCGCGCTTGCGTTCCTCGATCAGCAGGACTTGTTGCCGCTTGACGATGCGCGCGCGTACCCAGAGGCGCTCGGTGAATACGAAGACTCACTCCTGACCAGCGCCTCCAACCCCGACGCGGCGGTACGACTGGCGGAACTTGAATCGCATTTGGGTAGCACGGACGCGGCAAGACGTTTCTATAGACACGCACTCAGAGTGAATCCGGATTTCGCGGCTGCCCACCATGCATTTGGACTTTTCATGGTTCGAGAACGAAATCACGACGACGCGCTGGTACATCTCCGAAGAGCTGCAGAATTGAATCCAGACAACTGGCGTTACGTATACGTCTACGGCGTCGCTGAAAACTCAGTCGGAAGTGGCGACAAGGCGCTGCGAATTCTCGACGACGCCTGGCTTAAGTTCCCGAACGAATTTGATATCGGATTCGCACTTGCGACGATGCTTCGTGACCAGGGCGAGCGCGAACAGGCAATACATATTGTTGGAGAACTCGACACTCGATTTCCTGACAATGCGTCCGTCAACGCGCTATTTGAAAATATTTCAAACATGAACTAACGGTCGTAGTCGGAAAGCACCGATGCGAATATGTGCTTGATGCAAGCTCCACTTGATTTCGTTTCGCCCCCCGTTAGTCGGCAGAATCCAAAGACTCAGCCGCAATTTTAATACGGATCAATTCGGCAAGAGTGCGCACATCAAGTTTTTTCATGGCGTTGGCACGGTGAACCTCTACGGTACGTTCGCTGATACCCAGGTCGAACGCGATGACTTTATTCATATCGCCATCCGCGACACTCTCGAAAACCGCTTTTTCCCGGTCCGACAAAGAATTGATTTTGTTGATCAAGTCACTTCTCTCAATGGATCTCTTTCGCCGGACAAGCTCAACATCCAGTGCCTCATTTACTCGATCCAGGAGATCCTGTTCACGGAACGGTTTGCGAATAAAGTCCAACGCGCCGTGCCGCATCGCCTCAACTGCCATCGGGATATCACCGTGGCCGGTAATAAAAATTATGGGCAGCTCCGATCCCTTTTCGTTCAGTATCTCCTGCAATTCGAGACCGGAAATTCGTGGCATTCGGATATCCAAGACCAGGCAACCGCGCCGATTCTGGTCGTAACTGTCGAGAAACTCCGTCGCAGATCCGAATACCTCATAGGGCTGACCCACTGTGGCGAGCAACATGCCAAGTCCATCGCGAATACCCTCATCATCGTCGACGACGAATACAGTCTGATCCTTATTCATCCCGAGTTCCTTTTTTAATTGCCGGCAAGGTAAACGTAAATGTCGCGCCATTGGTGTCATTATTCCGAAACGACAGCTGGCCTCCGTGCGCAGTGATTATCGCTTTGCTAATCGGCAAGCCCATACCGAGCCCCGTGTTCTTTGTTGTTAAGAACGGATCGAACAACCGTCCAGCCAGTTCTTCTGCAATACCACTGCCGCTGTCCGTTACTGCAACTTCTAGAAAATCGTCATCACGCTGCCGTGTCGCAACACGAATCGAGTTGCCATTGCGGTGCCCCGGCACCCGCATCGCATCCATTCCGTTTCGCAGCAGATTTAGCGCGACCTGGTGAATCTGAACCACATCAACCTTTACACTTGGCAAACCCTTCGCCAATTTCAATTCAATATCGATGTCGCTCGATCGTGCATCGACCTCGGCCAATACCACAACGTCTTCCACCAATTCATTAAGGTCAACAATTTTCTTCGCGCCTTGTTTATGCCGACCCATACTTTGAATGCGCTCCACGATGGCGCCGGCGCGCCGGGAATGTTGACTGAGTTTGTCGAATATCTCCTGAAGTCGATCGTATTCGCCGGCCTCGAACAATCGCTTGCCTGTTTGCGCAAACAAGGAGATCGCAGTAAGCGGTTGATTGATTTCGTGTGCCATACCGGTTGCCATTTCGCCAAGCATGTGCAACCTGTCAGCGTGCGCGAGCTGTTCGTACTGCCGTCGAATTTCCGATTGCGCCTTTAGCTGCGTAGCAAGGTCTGCGACCTGAGCGATAATTGTACTTGGTTTTCCCGCAGCATCATGTGTAACGGCATTGACAACACTAACACTTACTACCGAGCCGTCTTTGCGCAAAAATCGAGTGTGTTGCGAAAAGGTATCAATCTCCCCCTTCTGTACCTCTGCAATGATCGTCGCCGATTCATCCCGACAATCCGGATCGGTCAGGTCTATAACAGACATATCGTATAACTCGTCAGCGGAGTAGCCCGTCATTTCACAAAACGCGGGGTTAGCGCGAGCAAAGGTACCATCGCAGCGGTACGTAACAATCCCGATTGGGGTGTTATCAGGGGAAAAGCCGAGCCGTTCGTGCCTTTGGCGAAATTCCTCGTCGTAAAACTTGTTTGTATGTGCGAGCGAGAGCGGTGCGTTCCTGATCGGAGGAATTTCGCTAATATAGCCTTCCAAACCTTTTCTTCTTCCAGCGTCGCCGGC
>JAUHYO010000397.1 GCA_030426325.1 Gammaproteobacteria bacterium
GTACGCATTACATCGCAACGCTTGCAAATATCGCGACACTGCTCGGACTGCTTGGAACCATTATCGGCCTGATCTCCGCGTTTACCGCGGTTGCAGAAGCCAATCCGGCCGATAAGGCCGACATGCTTTCAGCGTCGATTTCGACTGCGATGAACACGACCGCTTTCGGCTTGATGGCCGCTATTCCACTGCTGTTGATCCATGCCTTGCTGCAGACCAAAACGAATGCATTGGTTGACAGCCTCGAGATGGCGAGCGTGAAGTTCCTGAACGCCGTGACCGAGCGCCAGTTGAAAGCGACCGGAGCGTAAAGCCATGATTCGCAGCCGCAGGGGCGGCCGTCGTCATAACGAAGACACGGCTGAACTCAACATCACGGCATTCATGAACCTGATGGTTATTCTGGTTCCCTTCCTGCTTATTACCGCGGTGTTCTCGCGATTGGCAATTCTCGAACTGAATTTGCCAGGCTCCTCTTCTGAGCCCGTGGAACCGCAGGATCAGGTGTTCCAGCTTGAGGTGATCGTGCGCTCCGACAAGATCGAAGTGGGCGACCGAAATCAGGGCCTGTTGGGTGTGTACCCCAATACCGATGGCGGCTACGACTACGAGGCAGTGGCAAACAAACTGCAAGAGCTCAAGAAGCGCTACCCAAAGAAAACGGATGCGTCAATTCTTCTTGAACAGGAAATCGCGTATGACACGCTGGTCCAGATCATGGATACCGTACGGGTCGCTGAGATCGTTGACGAAGATCTTGAGTCTGTCGCACGCGAGGATCTCTTTCCGGATATTTCGATAGGCGACGCGCCTGTTATTGGCGGAGGTGCCTGATGGTTAAGTCCGGCCGTGCGAAACGAATGGAGAAACACCACCGGCGCCATAAAGGAACCGGTGCGCTCAACCTCGTTTCGCTGATGGATATTTTCACCATCCTGGTGTTCTTTCTGCTGGTCAATTCGTCAGACGTCGAGACGTTGCCGAGCACCAAGGAATTGCAGTTGCCCGAATCGATTGCCGAAGAAAAAGCCAAGGAGACCGTCGTAATTCTTATTGGCGAGACCAACCTCATTGTGCAAGGCAAGCCAATAGCCCTGATCGCCGACGTTATGGCGACCAAAGGCAATGACATTCCCGAGCTTCGTGAAGCCTTGCTGTCGCAAAACGACCGGGTTCTGCGGCGAGAGGCCAGGGATGACATTGCGGGCCGCGAGGTCACGATTATGGGCGACAAGGACATACCGTACCGCTTGCTGAAGAAAGTAATGGCAACGTGCACGGAATCAGATTACGGACAGATATCGCTGGCTGTGCTGCAGAAGAGTTCAGACAAGCTGGACAACATTCAGGCCGCGCGTTGAGGCACAGGGACGACGTTTAGGAGTCACGGAATTGGATTTACCGTTTTACAGAGAGTATGACCTGCCATGGACGACCGGTAAGAGTCAGGACAAGAAGTTTCAGCGCCTGCTCGGTATCGTATTCCTGGTCTGTGCCGTTCTCAGCGCGGTATGGCCGTTCATTCCGGTGCCTGAGCCAGACCCGTTTGATGTTCAGGAGATTCCGCCACGCATCGCGCAACTTCTGCTTGAAGAAAAACCGCTGCCTCCGCCACCAAAACCTGTTGTCGAGGAAGAGCCGGAACCTGAGCCGGATGATCCGGAGCCGGAGCAGGTGGTCGAAGAAGTTCCCGAGCCGGAACCTGAAGAAATTCCGCCTGAGCCTGAAATCAATCGTGAGGAAGTTGCCCGCGAGCAGGCCCAGGCAGCCCTGATGCCCTTTGCCGAGGATCTTGCGGACCTGGTCGACAATCAATTGCTGGAGCAGGTCGCCGACAATCGTGACCTGAGCGCATCGGTTGGCGAAGCCGAACGCAATGAACGCTCGATGATCACGTCGAAAGTCGGTGCGGCCTCGGGCGGTATCAATACAGCCGACATGAGTCGCAATACGGGCGGCAGTGGCATTGCCGGTCGCTCGACCACGCGCGTGGCCAGTCCCGTTGCTGGCATTGGACAAGCGGGCGCGGGCGCCAGTCGCTCCGGTTCCAGTGGCAAGGCGTCGCGTTCGCGCGAAGAAATCGAGCTGGTTTTCGACAAGAACAAGGGCGCGATTTTCGCCCTCTACAATCGCGCGTTGCGACGTGACCCGTCGCTCGAAGGTAAACTGGTCCTGCGACTGACAATTGACCCCAATGGCGTCGTCTCGTTTTGCGAGATCGTGTCAAGCGAGCTCAATGACGAAGACCTCGAGCGCAAGCTCGTGCAACGCGTCAAACTGTTCCGATTCGAATCAAGAGACGTCGAAGCCATTACTACAACCAAGCCGATCGATTTCTTCCCGGCCTAGGAGTCTGCGCGGCAGGAGCCGCGATTAGCTGTTAACAGTCCAGACTTCGGGAACGGTTTGAGGCATGCTGCGCACAACGAAACCATAGTCTGCTTCATACGCTGTCTCCGTTCGGTGACGCTCAGACCGGGGGCCTGGCAGTACTGTTGAATAAAGTCATTACGTGAACCCAAGAGTGCCCGGGGTACAGGTTCACCGCATCCGGCCACACAAAGACGTTTTCCTTCGGCTCCTATCTGGTCGGATTCGACCAGGGTGATATCGAATAGGCACCCTTTTCCCACGCGG
>JAUHYO010000050.1 GCA_030426325.1 Gammaproteobacteria bacterium
CTTTGCAAGTATCGCGCCGTACACCATCGAGGAGGCCTACGAGGTCGCCGACGCGATCGCGCGGGAGGACATGTGCGACCTGCAGAACGAGCTCGGCGACCTTCTGTTGCAAGTTGTATTTCATGCGCGCATGGCTGAAGAAGCGGGGCTTTTCGATTTTGGCGATGTCGTCGAGGGTATTGCCGACAAGATGACGCGCCGGCATCCGCATGTGTTCGGCAGTGACGAGGAGCGCCAGGCTGGCATAAAGGCCGGGAGCTGGGAAAAGATCAAGGCTGACGAGCGCTCCGGAAAAGGCGACGACAGCGTTATGGCGGGTATTGCACAGGCTCTGCCGGCGCTGATGCGTGCCGAAAAGCTGGGTAAACGCGCCGGCGACGTTGGTTTTGACTGGCCGGACCGCGAAGGTGTTCGTGAGAAAATCCAGGAGGAGCTTGGCGAGCTGGAGGCGGCGGTGGGTACCCGCGCCGAGGAGAGCATGGAAGAAGAGTTCGGCGACCTGCTCTTTGCGATCGTCAATATGGCGCGGCACCTGAAAATCGATCCGGAAAAAGCCCTGACGGGGGCCAACTACAAGTTCGAACGCCGGTTTCGCGACATGGAGCGTGCGATAGCGGATTCGGGGAAGCGCTTTCGCGACTATAACCTGGAAACACTCGACCGCTTTTGGCGCAAAGCCAAGGGGCGGGTCGGCTAGCCATTCAGCCACGGTTCATTGCACTTCCCATAATCTTGTCCCCAGGCTGGCATAAGGCCAGTTTCTGACAAGAGGACAGGACAATGAAAATCCAACCGAAACTCGCAGCCCTGGCGTCTGCCGCGATGCTGTTCGGCACAACGGCAACGGCCCTGGCTGATCATGACGATCGATACTACCCACGGGACAGTCGCGCGCAGTACGACTATGCGAAAGTCCTGTCGACCCAGCCGCTGGTCAACTACGTAACGGTAAAAACGCCGGTGCGTGAGTGCTGGGAAGAAACGCAGTACTACACCGTAGACCGGAACTCGGGCCATCGTGCGGGCGGTACATTGCTCGGCGCAGTCATTGGCGGCGTCATTGGCCACCAGGTCGGCAGTGGACGCGGTAACGATGCCGCGACAATTGCCGGCAGCCTGATCGGTGCGGCGATCGGAAACGACGCGGCGTCAAAAAGACACCCGCACGGCGTTGAACGGCATGCCCGTCCGGTCGAGCGCTGCGAAACCAGCTACCGCGAACACCGTGAAAAGCGCATCGAGGGTTATCGCGTTACCTATCGCTACAACGGCCAGAAATACGTGACCGAAATGCCTTACGACCCGGGTAACTCGATTCGCGTTCGCGTCGACGTGCGGCCCGCGAGCTAGTCCGGGAGTCCTGATGTGACGCACCTCGTTGCAATCGCATTGCGCTCGTACGACACTTGGCGGATGCGATCGACACTGACATTACTGGTATTTGCCGCCGTGTTTTTTCAGGCGGCCGATGCCCGTTCCTTTGAACTGGAGGCGGCGCTCAAGGCGCAGCACGCCCAGTACGAGGAGCCGGGCGAGTACCACACCGCGCAGTCCGGCGGCATGTCATTGTCGGAAGCGATTCAGTCCGTCAAGAACCGTACTGGCGGCAAGGTGATCAGTGCGGAGACCCGGGTCGAGGGCGGGCGCGAGGTGCATCACATCAAGGTCCTGAAGGACGGCAAGGTCAAGACGTACAAAATCAATGGCCGCAGCCGCTGATCCTGACATCATCAAAGGGACGAGAAGATGCGATTACTGGTAATTGAAGATGACGTGACCTTGCGCGAATCGCTTGCGCAAAAGCTGACGGCGGCGGGATTCGCCGTAGAGCAGGCGGCCGATGGCAAGGAAGGTCTTTACTATGCTCAGGAGTACCCGATCGATCTGGCGATTATCGACCTGGGTCTTCCCGGGGTGCCCGGCCTGGATATCATCAAGCAGGTTCGCGCTGAGGGAAAAACCTACCCGATCCTTATCCTGACTGCGCGTGATCGATGGGAAGACAAGGTTGACGGTCTGAGTGCGGGTGCCGATGACTATGTCGCCAAACCGTTTCATTTCGAAGAAGTCAGTGCCCGCGTCAACGCGCTGTTGCGGCGCAGTGGCGGCTGGGCGTCGTCGCAACTGGACGCAGGGCCGGTGTCGCTCGACATGTCGCGCCAGGAGTTGTCGGTGCACGACAAGCCGGTCGAGCTGACCAGTTTTGAATACAAGATTATTGAATACCTGATGGTTCGCGCCGGGCAGGTGATATCCAAAGCCGAGCTGACCGACCGGCTCTACGATCAGGACTTTGAGCGTGACAGCAATGTCATCGAAGTCTTTATCGGTCGACTGCGCAAGAAAATGGATCCGGACAACAGCCTCAAGCCCATCGAAACGCTTCGCGGCCGCGGTTATCGCTTCGCGCTGGAGCGAAACCAGTCGGGCTGATCTAAACAATGTATTCCCTAAGTAGCCGGCTGCTGATTTCCGTCAGTGTGCTGTTGCTGCTGTTTTTTGGCGCAACTATCGCGGTACTCGACACGGCGTTCACTGAAGCAGGCGAGCAGGCGCGACGCGATGTCCTGGGAGGGCACCTGGTGGCGCTGCTGGCCGGCGCCGAACCCGGCGACGACGGTGAGCTGGCGCTTCCCGAACGATTGAGGGAGCCGCGTTTCGCACAAATCGGATCCGGCTTGTACGGTGAATTGCGAGACGAGAATGGCGACATTTTATGGCGCTCCCGATCGGCCCTCGGCCTTGCGATTCCAGTCGGCGTGACGCCGGCTGTCGGTGTACAGCAATTCGAACGGCAGTCACTGGCGGACGAGACGCCGCTGCTCGCACTGAGTTTGGCGGTGGACTGGGAGTTCGACGACGGCAGTACGCGTTCGTATGTGTTCAAGGTTGCTGAAAGTCTCGACTCCTTCAACGCGCTGGTCGCTGAATTTCGCGGTCAGTTGTTCACCTGGTTCGCGGCTGTGGCGGCGACGATGTTGCTCGCTTTCTCATTCCTGCTGCGTGGATTGATGAAACCATTGCGCAAAATCGAAGCCGAGATATCCGAAATTGAAAGCGGCGAGCGTGCCTCACTATCCAACCGGTTTCCGACAGAGTTGACCGGCGTTGCTCGCAACATGAACCTGTTGATCGACAGCGAGCGAGCGCGATCCGATCGCTATCGCTTCACGCTGGACAACCTGGCACACAGCCTGAAAACGCCGCTGGCGGGAATGCGAGCCTTGCTTGGTGATCACCGCAGCGAAGGGTTTGAGCAACGCTTTAATGATCAAATCGATCGCATGGACGAAATTGTGCGATACCAGCTGCGCAAGCCAGCGACGGCATCAAAAGACCGGCACGTGTTGCAGGCCGTGCAGGTCGAAAAAGAAATTACGCGACTCGTGGATGGATTGCAGAAGGTCTATCGGGACAAGGCGCCCGAGATCGTCGTCGATGTTGCCCCCGGCATGCAATTTCGCGGCGATAGCGGCGATTTCCTCGAGCTCGCAGGAAATCTCCTCGACAACGCCTGCAAGTGGTGCAAAAAGCGTGTGGAAATCAGCGTTACACCCTCGAGTACGTCAGCTGCGATCGCAAGCGGCATGGAGTTGACAGTTGCGGATGACGGGCCGGGTATACCGAAGGAATCGGCAGACACGTTGCTCGAGCGGGGCATGCGACTCGACGAATCGACGCCAGGGCATGGCATAGGCCTGGCGGTCGTCAACGACATCGCGCGTTCTTACGGGGGCACCCTGGCGATTCAGCAGTCGAAAATTGGTGGCGCACAGATTACAGTCTCGATTCCGCCGATTTCTTCGGCCAATTCGGAACAGGCCTAGATGCGCATTCGCTTTATCACGACCGGCGGCACGATCGACAAAATCTATTTCGACGCATTAAGCGAATTCGAGGTCGGCGAATCCGTCGTTCAGCACATCCTGACTGACGGGCTCGTCGATTTTGAATACGATGTCGTTTCGCTGTTCCAGAAAGACAGCCTCGAAATTACGGCCGATGATCGCGAGAAAATTCGCCAGTTCATTGCCGACGATGATGCGACGCGTTACATCATTACGCACGGCACGGATACCATGCCGGAAACAGCGGAAGTCTTGAAAGCGCTCACGGACAGAACAATCGTGCTGACCGGGGCACTGACACCGGCACGGTTTCGAACGACGGATGCAGTGTTCAACGTCGGTATGGCCGTTGCCACCGTTCAGATCGCCAAACCCGGCGTCTACATTGCGATGAGCGGGCAGGTCTTCGAAGCCGGCGCGGTCCGGAAGAACCGCGCCGAAAACAGGTTCGAAGCTAAAGGTTGAAGTTGATTCCCTGCGCCAGCGGCAGGTCCTTGCCCCAGTTGATCGTATTGGTCTGGCGGCGCATGTAAGCTTTCCAGGAGTCGCTTCCGGCTTCACGGCCGCCACCGGTCTCTTTCTCACCGCCGAAGGCACCGCCGATTTCCGCGCCCGATGTGCCGATATTGACGTTAGCAATGCCGCAATCCGAACCGCCGGCCGAGAGGAAGTACTCGGCATTCTGAAGATTGTCGGTAAAGATGGCCGAGGACAGCCCCTGCACAACGCCGTTCTGCATCTCGATGGCCTCGTCGAGTGTTTCGTACGACAGCAGGTAAAGGATCGGACCGAAGGTTTCAGTCTGTACAACGTCCCAGTCGTTTTTCGCGACCGCAATGGCCGGTGTAATAAAGTTTCCGGGACCTTCGATTCGTTCACCGCCACAGAGAACCTCGCCGCCGGCCTCGACAACTGCTTTGCAGGCCGCTTCGACCCGATCAATCGAGGATGCATCGATCAATGGGCCCATCAGGGTGTCCGGGTCCAGCGGATTGCCGATCCGGATCTGCCCGTAGGCTTTGACCAGTGCCGACTTCAATTCTTCGAAGCGAGAGCTGTGAGCGATGATTCGTCGCGTTGATGTACAACGTTGGCCGGCTGTGCCAACCGAGCCGAAGACGATCGCCGGAACGACCAGTTCCATGTTGGCGAACTCATCGACGATGATTGCATTGTTGCCGCCCAGTTCGAGCAGTACCTTGCCCATGCGGGCGGTGACGCGCTCACCGACGTGCTTGCCGACCGCACAGGAGCCGGTAAACGAGATCATGTTAACGCGTGGATCATCAACGAATTGGGCGGCGAGTTCGTTGCTGCCGTCATTGATCAGGAAGAAAACCTCCGGCAGGTCGAGATCCGCCAGCGTTTCGTTAATGATTTTTTGCACGGCAACGCCGCACAAAGGCGTTTTGGGCGAGGGCTTCCAGATGTTGACGTTGCCGCAAATTGCCGCGACGCAGGCGTTCCAGGCATAAACAGCAACCGGAAAATTGAATGCCGAGATCGTGCCGACGATGCCCAGCGGGTGCCATTGTTCGTACATGCGATGCTGTGGACGTTCGGAGTGCATTGTTCGTCCATACAACATGCGGGACTGGCCCACGGCAAAGTCGGCGATATCAATCATTTCCTGAACTTCGCCATCGCCCTCGGCCTTGATCTTGCCCATTTCCATTGCGACAAGACTGCCGAGCGGATCCTTGTATTTGCGCAGTGCGTTGCCGATGCGTCGGACCGCCTCGCCGCGAACAGGCGCGGGGATAGCGCGCCAGGCCTTAAACGATGCCTGCGCCCGGGCGACGACCTGCTCGTATTCCGCCACAGAGGTCGAGCGTACGCTTGCGATCAGTTCATCGGTCGCAGGATTGAAGGATTCGATAATCGACGCCGATTCATCGTGTGACGATGTTGCACCGAACCAGGTGCCATCATTGACCGCGCTGAGGCCAAGTTGATCCAGAACTTTTTGCATGGTGTTTCTCCTCGTGGGCGCGCATTGTGCCTAGGTCGTCGCGCGCTTTCCAGACCCGCTTCAATTGAGTGCACCGGGAAAAAGGGCGGCAAAACAAGCGCTTTCAGCCTCTATTGCAGCAGATGCTGAAGTGGACTCAAAAATGCAGCATAAACCGTTGATTACATGAGAAACTTTTGAGGCCATGATGGAGCCGTGGCATAGTCCGGAACTTCTACGCCCTGACAAGCGTCTCCCACACCAACGAAATGAAGATCATAACGTGAGCAGAACCCTGGCAAGAACCGAATGGCATCCCGCAAGCTGGCAGAGCAAAGAAGCCGCGCAACAGGCGACCTACCCGGACAAGGGAGCGCTCGACCGGGCGGTCAGCGACCTTAGCCGTTTGCCGCCGATCACGACGTCCTGGGAAATCGACGACCTCAAAGCGCACTTTGCGAAAGCACAGCGTGGCGAAGCGTTTGTCCTGCAGGGCGGCGATTGCGCGGAGACCTTCGATGAGTGCACGTCGGAAAACATCGTAGCGAAACTCAAGATCCTGCTGCAGATGAGTCTTGTGATGATCTACGGGCTCAAGAAGCCGGTTGTGCGGGTTGGTCGCATGGCGGGTCAGTATGCCAAGCCGAGATCAGCCGACATGGAGACACGCGATGGTGTTTCCTTGCCGAGCTTCCGCGGTGACCTGGTCAATCGCAGCGGCTTTACATCGGACGAGCGTGTGCCGGATCCGCAAATGATCCTGCGCGGCTATGAGCGCGCGGCGCTGACGCTGAATTTCGTGCGGTCGCTGATCGATGGCGGGTTCGCGGACCTTCACCATCCTGAATACTGGGATCTCGACTGGGTCGGACATTCGTCAGCGGCCAACGAATACCACGCGATTGTCGCGTCAATTTCGAATTCGCTCGATTTTCTCGAGACGGTCTCCGGCCGGCAATTTCACCGCACACAGCGGGCCGACATTTACGCCGCGCACGAAGGCCTGCACTTGCATTACGAGCAGGCCCAGACCCGCTACCTCGAGCGGCGCAAGCGCTGGTATAACCTGACGACGCATTTTCCGTGGATTGGCATGCGTACAGCGCAACTCGACGGCGCACACATTGAATACTTCCGTGGCATCGCGAATCCGGTCGGTGTGAAGATTGGCCCCGGAATGACGCGCGAGTGGCTGCAGGGACTGATATCGGTTCTGAACCCGAACAATGAGCCGGGACGCCTGACGCTGATTCACCGCTTCGGCGCCAAGTCCATTGACGATCACCTGCCAGAGATGATTCGAACGGTCAAAGAAATGGGTTCGCCGGTGCTGTGGGTTTGCGATCCAATGCATGGCAATACGGAAAGCACCTCGGATGGCACCAAAACCCGACGCTTCGATAACATCGTGTCCGAGCTTGAGGCGGCATTCAAAGTGCACGATTCAATGGGGAGCTACCTGGGCGGCGTACACCTGGAACTGACCGGCGAGAACGTCACCGAATGTACCGGCGGCGCACGTGGCCTAACAGACACCGATCTTGCGCGCGCCTACAAATCGACCGTCGATCCGCGCCTCAATTATGAACAGGCGATGGAAATCGCGATGCGAATTGCCGGCCTGGATAAATCCACCTGAAGCCCGTCAACAAATATGGTGGTAGTCACCATAATCGACAATCCGAATTACGGTGACTGACACCTTATTTTTGTAGGGACTGCCAGGCTTCGGGTGTGGCGATCTGGCGGGTTTCGCCGGGTTTGAGATTGTCCAATGTCCACGGGCCCACTGCGTTTCGAATCAGGCGAAGTGTCGGCAAGCCAACTTCGGCTGTCATTCGCCGGACCTGGCGGTTTCGCCCTTCGGCCAGCGTCATTTCGATCCAGTGGTCAGCGATGTTTCGCCGATAACGAATTGGCGGGTTGCGCGGCCACAGTCCTTCAGGCTCCTCGATGAGCCTTGCCGATACTGCGCGGGCCGGTCCGTCCTTCAGCGTCACGCCATTCGTCAGTCTGTCCAGCTGTTCGCGGGTCGGCGTGCCTTCGACCTGCGCCCAATAGCTTTTCTGTACTTTCGACCGTGGCTGGCTGATGCGCGCCTGCAGGCGACCGTCGTCGGTCAGCAGCATCAGCCCCTCACTGTCGTAGTCGAGACGGCCGGCCGCATAGACTTTCGGGACGTCGATGAAGTCCGCCAGCGTCCTTCGCCCCTCAGGGTCCGTGAACTGGCAAAGCACCCGGAAGGGCTTATTGAAAAGAATCAGCACTTTTTGTCGTCCCCGGCGATCTGTACAATGCACGCCTTTCCCGACCCACTGGATCTCGCATGCACTACGATCATATCAATGTGCCCGCCGACGGCGCGCCCATTACCGCAAATCCCGATCACAGCCTGAACGTCCCGGACTTCCCGATCATCCCGTACATCGAGGGTGACGGCATCGGCATCGATGTTACGCCGGTGATGCTCGACGTGGTCAACGCTGCGGTCCGGAAGGCCTACGGCGACAAACGGGCGATCAAGTGGATGCAGGTCTACGCCGGTGCGAAAGCGGCTGAAATTTACGGGAACGACAATTTTCTGCCGGATGAGACGCTGGATGCGTTTCAGCGTTACCGCGTATCGATCAAGGGTCCGCTGGCGACGCCGACGGGCGGCGGTATCCGCTCATTGAATGTCGCGATCCGCCAAACGCTGGACCTGTATGCCTGCGTGCGCCCGATTCGATATTTTCCAGGCGTGCAAACGCCCATGTTGCAATCCGATCTTGTCAGCATGACGGTGTTTCGCGAGAACACTGAAGATATCTATGCCGGCATTGAATTTCCAACCGGCTCGGAACAAGTGCAGAAGCTCATCAATTTCCTGCAGACGGAACTGGGCGTCACGCAGATTCGATTTCCACTGAGTTCCGGCATCGGCGTCAAGCCCGTGTCGCGCGAGGGGTCAGAACGCCTGATTCGAAAGGCGATTCAGCATTGCATCGCACGCGACATGAAGTCGGTGACGCTGGTGCACAAAGGCAACATCATGAAGTTCACCGAAGGTGCCTTTTGCCATTGGGGCTACGAACTGGCTGCGACGGAGTTTGGTGCGAAAAAAATCGGCGATGGACCATGGTTGTCGTTCAAGAACCCGAAGACAGGAAACGAGATCGTGATCAAGGATGTGATCGCCGACAACTTCCTGCAGCAAATTCTGTTGCGACCGGAAGACTACGACGTCATTGCAACCTTGAATCTCAACGGCGATTACATTTCCGACGCGCTGGCGGCGCAGGTTGGTGGAATCGGAATCGCCCCGGGCGCCAACCTGGCGGATTCTGTCGGCGTGTTCGAGGCCACCCACGGCACAGCGCCGGGCTTCGCTGGCAAGGACCGCGTCAATCCAGGTTCACTGATTCTCTCTGCAGCAATGATGTTGCGTTACATCGGGTGGGATGAGGCGACGGAACTGGTGCTGAAAGGCGTTGCTAACACCATCGCAAACGGTGAGCTGACCTTCGATCTTGCGCGACTGCGAACAGCGATTCAGCAGCCGAAACGCAAAGAAAAGCCTCACGGCAAGAAAGATGTGGAGCAGGAACTGGATCAAATGATTCCGGGCGCCAAACTGGTCGGAACCACCGGCTTCGGCGAGGCGGTCATCCGGCACATGGATGACTAGTCAGATTGATCAGTAAAGCTATTTTCGACAAAGGTTGCCGGGCCTGCCCCCGACTCGCAACGTTTCTCGATGAAGTGCAGCAGCGCTATCCGGACTATTACTGCGGACCTGTTCCGCCATTTGGTGCACCGGATGCGCGATTCCTGATCGTCGGGCTCGCACCGGGCATGCACGGTGCAAATCGTTCCGGCCGCCCGTTCACCGGCGATCATGCCGGCATCCTGCTTTACCAGATGTTGCACAAGTACGGTTTTGGAAACCGCGATCAATCGGAGTCCGTCGACGACGGCCTGGTGCTGTCGGACTGCCGCATAACCAATGCCGTAAAATGCCTGCCACCGGACAACAAACCGGTTGGCGCCGAGATCAATACCTGCAATTCCTTTCTTGCGAATGAGCTCGATTCGCTGCCGGAGCAGTCGGTGGTACTGGCGCTGGGCGGAATCGCGCATCGCGCAATCATCAAGGCGCTCGGTGAACGACAGGTCGAATTCCCGTTCGCTCATGCGGCGGTGCATGACCTTGGTCAGTTCCGGTTGCTCGATTCCTATCACTGCAGCCGCTACAACACCAACACGCGACGCCTGACCGAAGCCATGTTCGACGCGATATTTGCAACCGCTCGGGAGATGTTGGATAAATCATAAGGTGAATGACGAGGCGCCATTTGAGGTCGACACCTTCCTGCGGACGCTGACGCACCGGCCCGGTGTGTACCGAATGCTCGACGAGAAACATAAGGTTATCTACGTCGGCAAGGCCAGGGACCTCAAGAAGCGCGTATCCAGTTATTTCAACCGCACCCACGATGCGGTCAAAACCGAAGCCATGATGGAGCGCGTGGCACGCGTGGAAGTCACTGTCGCGAATACAGAGGCGGAGGCGCTGATCCTCGAAAACAGCCTCATTAAACAGCATAAACCGCGCTTCAATATCCTGCTTCGTGATGACAAGAGCTATCCCTATATTTACGCATCGACGGAGCATGATTACCCGCGTCTGAAATTCCATCGCGGCCCCCGACGAAAAAAAGGGCGCTATTTCGGGCCTTATCCCAGTACCACGGCTGTCCGGCAAACACTCAGTGAGCTGGAAAAGCTTTTCATGATCCGAAACTGTTCCGACAGCTTTTTTCGCAATCGCTCGCGACCTTGCCTGCAGTACCAGATCAAACGCTGCACTGCGCCCTGTGTAAACCTTATTTCGAAAGAGCAGTACGCGAAGGATATCGATGCCGCAATACTGTTCCTGGATGGAAAGAATCGCAGTGTCGTCGATACTTTTGTCGAACGCATGGAAGAGGCGTCAATGCTGCAGGACTACGAACAGGCAGCGCGTTACCGTGACCAGATTTCGAAATTAAAAGAAATTGAAGCGCGACAACTGGTGAAGCGGACGAGCAGTATGGATCTGGACATACTCGGCTTCGCGTCGAACGCTGCGATTCACTGTGTCACCGTGATCTTCATTCGGAACGGGGCGATGATTGGCAGCCGCGACCACTTTCCGAGGTTGCCAGGCGAAACCGACAAGCAGCGAATCCTGAATGCGTTTGCTGCGCAGTATTACCTTGGCGGAGACGCGCCCAACGAAATCGTTGTCGAAACAGCGATCGAAGATGGCGACTTGCTGCAACAGGCTTTGTCAGAACGGATGGGTCGCAAGGTGCGCATACGTTCGCGGGTGCGGGGTGATCGATTGCGCTGGCTGGAAATGGCACGCACCAACGCGGAGCAGGGCCTGAACCTGCGAGTGGCCAGCAATGCAACGATCAAGCGCCAGTTTGTTTCACTTGGTGAAGCGCTGGGTCTCGACGAACCGCCGCAACGACTGGAATGCTTTGACGTGAGTCATACATCGGGTGAGGCGACCGTGGCATCCTGCGTTGTATTCAATACAGCTGGCCCGCTGAAAAGCGATTACCGTCGGTTCAACCTCAATCCGGATTCGGCGGGCGACGACTATGCCGCAATGGCTGAAGCCCTGCGCCGCCGTTACACCCGGGTGAAGAGAGGTGAAGTACCGATTCCTGACGTGCTGTTTGTCGACGGTGGCAAGGGGCAGCTGTCGGAGGCGATGAAAGTGCTCGGCGAACTGGAACTTGACTGGGTCAACGTCGTCGCCGTTGCCAAAGGCCCTTCGCGGCGGCCGGGTGCCGAACAACTCTTTCGCCCTGGCGACTCGCGACCGATCAGCCTCGCTGCAGATTCATCGGCGCTGTTATTGATTCAGCAGATTCGTGACGAAGCGCATCGATTCGCAATTACCGGACACCGACAGCAGCGTGCCAAAGCACGTCGTACGTCCAAACTGGAACAGATTCCGGGGCTGGGCCCAAAGAAACGCCGGGAGTTGTTGCGGCAATTCGGCGGACTTCAGGGAGTTAATGCTGCTGGCGTCGAGGATTTAATCGAAGTGCGCGGTATTAGCCGAAAGCTGGCGGAAACCATATACAATGCCCTGCATCTTGAAAGCTGATGAACGCCACGGTGATTTTTGATACTTAATCTTGCAAACATACTGACGCTGTTTCGAATTGCTGCTATTCCGCTGGTGGTTATTTGTTTTTACAGCGACATACCCTACGCGCGTCCGATCGCGGCCGTCCTGTTCGGTATCGCGGCTGTTACGGATCTCGTCGACGGCTGGGTCGCCAGGCGTTTTGGTCAGACCTCGCGCTTTGGCGAATTTCTTGACCCGGTTGCCGACAAGCTGATGGTTTCGATTTTGCTCGTGATGTTGGTGCAGGCGGAATCCAGCTGGTTTGAAGACATCATCGCGATGTTTATTATCGGACGCGAAATTACCGTTTCGGCATTGCGCGAATGGATGGCGACGATCGGCGAACGAGCCAATGTCAAAGTCTCGACAGCGGGCAAGATCAAGACGACTTTGCAGATGTTCGGTATCGGCTTCATGGTGTACCACAATGAAATGTTTGGTATTCCAATCTATACCGTCGGATTCGTCCTGCTATTGCTGGCCGCTGTCATGACGCTCTGGTCCATGCTTATCTACCTGAAAGCCGCCTGGCCCTTTATAATCAGCGATCAGGATGCGCCGAGTAAGCCGGGGGCGTAATTTGACCTTGACTTAAGCCCGTCAGGAGATAGAATCTCGGCCCACCGCGGGAATAGCTCAGTTGGTAGAGCGCAACCTTGCCAAGGTTGAGGTCGCCAGTTCGAACCTGGTTTCCCGCTCCAAATACCTGAAAGGCCACTCTTTTGAGTGGCCTTTTTTGTTATGGGTGTGTCTCAATGCCCGACTGCACAGCCTGCCAGAGCGCTGTCCAGGTGGTCCAATTGTGACCACCGGATTGCGAATAGGTCTGGATCCCCTTGATGTCATCCTCCAGCGGCTGATAGTTGTTCGCAAATCGGTCATCCAGTCCGTAAGCCAGGAAAATCGGCATCGGCTCCGGTTCCAGGCGAGATGATTGCAGCCATCGCCAGGTATCGACCTCATGCTGCTTGAACTCGGAATCGTCAGGATTCCAGGTCGCCAGTCCACCGGACGCCTGAACTTCCGAGGCCAGTGCCGGGTCACCGAGGTAGGGTGCCAGCAACACGAGCCCATCGATATCGTCCGCGTATTCGGCGGTGTACAGGATGGCACCGAGGCCACCCATCGAAACGCCCAGCAGCCAGATGTTTTCATAGCCGGCTTTCAGCGAAGGCAGAATCACGTCTTCGTGCAGTCGGGGGATGAGCGTTCGTTTCATGTAGTAGCCAAAGTGCGCATCCACCGCCACCACGTCGAAGTCCTGCGTGCCAGTCGTTGGCAGAAAGTCTGCGTCGACAAAACTGGATGCCCGGTCACCGCGACCGGGAAGCATGACGATCAACGTCTTCGAGTTCGGGACCTCGCTCGACGCGATCACCGGTATTGGGGTTTCCGTGCGCGGTGCAATGCCGCACGCGGCGATCGCCA
>JAUHYO010000051.1 GCA_030426325.1 Gammaproteobacteria bacterium
CCGTCAATGTTGACGAGCCGATCGTCGAGCTGGAAACAGATAAGGTTACGGTGGAAGTCCCAGCCCCCGTAAGCGGCATTATCTCGGAAATTTCTGTCGCTGAAGGTTCACCGCGTCGCTATGCCGGGGTCGTGCTGGCCTCCGGCCACAACCATGTGCCGCGCTGGCCGCAAATACCCGGTTCATTGAAATCATGGAGCGTATTCATTCGGGCGCACATCCGAGCCTGGGAGCTGCGTACCATAATCGTGCCACTTTTTTCATCAACGTGGATGATCATGACGCGGCGATCGAGAACTATCGGCTTGCGATCGAAATGCAGGATGCGGTTGAGCTTCCACCGCGCCACCCGAATCGTGCGTATCCACTGGCTGGCATCGCCGGTGTGCACCTGAAGCTGGATCGATTTGAGGAGGCTGCAACGATTTATCGCGAGGTGCTGCAATTGCGGCGTGAGAATTACCCGGAAGAACATGTCCTGATTTCGGAGGTCAAGAGCAGTCTCGGAGCGGCCCTGGCAGGGCTGGGCGAGTATGCTGAATCCGAGGCCTTGCAACTCGATGCCTACGATCGACTGACGTCGGACCGCGGACCGGACGATCCGCGCTTGCGTCGCGCCCTTCGGCGATTGGTGGACCTTTACGAAAGGAGCGGTAACGCAGCCGAGGAGGAACGGTTTCGCCAGCTGCTACCCGTGGAGCCGAACAACTAGCGATTATCAGGCTTATCGTCGCTTGATGATACAGCGGCTATCACCAGTGCTGCGACAAAGCATGCGATCGCAAGCCCAAGCAACACAAACGACACGTTGCTCTCAAGTCCCAGTCCCAGCCCGATAAAAATAAAGCCGAAGATGTTTAGTATCGCCTGGTTTGACGTCTTCCGGTCGCTCATCGGGTTCTCCTGCCGCAGCGGGTCGTATGTATTACTAAGCCCCAAAACACTCTGATTCTGCCCAGGCCGAACGAACATAAATTTTTCCGCCGATTGTGGGCATATTCCCGACGCGTTCCCGCATACCCCAATAGAAAGACATCGTTATTTGGGAGATAAGCGGATGAAACGCAAACTAACTTCACTGGTTGCCATCCTGGCTGCCATCATCGGAACGTCGTCGGGCCTGCAGGGCTGCGCGACCTTCTCATGCGACAACTACATGACTTACGACAAGATCCTCGATTCATGGGTTGGCGACAAACTGAGCAATTACGAGCGTCGTAATGACGTCCGGGCGTACAGCTCAATGGATCGCCCGCAGAATCGTATCGAATACGCCTTCAATACGCCGTACTACAACTATGACGGCACGCAGGAGGCCTGCCGGACTTTCATGGAGGTCGATCGCAACAGTGGCGAAATCGTGAACTGGCGTTACGAAGGCGCCTGCTACATGCATGGCCACTGTGCCGACTGACGTGTTGGTTGATAACTCAAGGGAGATCGTAATGAACTGTATTCGCAGTGTGTTGCTGCTTGGAATACTGCTCGGGCTGTCCGCCTGCGGAGGAGGTGGTGGCGGCGACGCTGGGCCACCCCCACCACCGCCCGTACTGAACACCTGGGACCAGATGGCCTGGGACAGCGGGAACTGGGCCTGATTCGCCGGCTGACATTAACCAAATTAATTCAGAGGAAATGGAAATGAAAACGATAGTGACAATCATGCTGACCACGCTGGCGCTTCTTGCGATGGCATTGCCGGTCGCAGCAACGGACCTCACGGTACCGCACAGCTTTACCGCGGGTAGCCCGGCCCGGGCTGCAGATGTTAATGCGAACTTTGACGCTGTCGAAGCCGCAGTGACCGACAACGATACGAGGATTGCAGAAGCCTTCGATGAAATCGGGCTGTTGTCGATGGAAAACGCGGTTGCCTATTCCAGGAGCGGGAACAACGTGATCTTCTTGCCGAGCACCAGCGCCGATGTGGTTGTCAAGACACTGACGGTCTTTGCGCCTGTCGATGGTCATATCATTGCCAGTTTTAACGCCTGGTTTATCTGCACTTCGAATGCGGCTTGCACGCCGCGGTGCTCGATCGATGAGGGCGGCACAACGCTCAATACGTCCTTTTTCACGATCGATTCCGTGCCATCGGACGGATACGGGTCACTGTCATTGACTTACGCTCAACCGGTGGCGACAGGCAATACCACGTTGAACGTCGTATGCGATACGTTTGCGGGAAGTGGCTCCGTCGGTGACCCGTCGCTGATCGTTTCATTCTCAGCCACGGACCAGACCGCAATACCCTGATCTTGCGGCCGGTATCCTTGATATTCGGCGGGATTGCGATATTGTCGACCAGGACTGATTCCTGGTTCGACAATGTCCGATCCCAACATCACACGATTACTGCACGACTGGGTCGAAGGCGACCCGCAAAGCCTTGAGGCTTTGACGCCCCTGGTTTATGACCAGTTACACCGCATAGCGGCGCGGGCTTTTCGAAGTGAGCGACCGGACCATACGCTGCAAACGACGGCGCTGGTGCACGAGGCGTTTGCAAAGCTCGTGAATGTCGATGTCGAGTGGCAGGATCGCAGTCATTTCTTCGCGCTGGCAGCGAGAATGATGCGTCGAATCCTGGTCGATCACGCGAACGCAAGGGGCGCAGCAAAGCGCGGCGGCGATGCGGCGAAGCTGCCGCTGGATGACGTGATCGTCGTATCGCCCGAGGCCGGCGAGGAAATTCTCGATCTGCACGAGGCTTTAAACACATTGGCCGAAATGGACGGGCCGAAAGCCGAGATGCTTGAAATGCACTACTTTGGCGGCCTGACCTACGAGGAAATGTCCGAAGTTCTCGGTCGCTCAACCAGTTCGCTGGATCGCGACATTCGCTTCGCCAAGGCCTGGTTGCGCTCGCATCTCGATTCGGATGATGCCTGAGGCCTGCGGTTCAAGTCCGGTATATCGCCTGTGCGATTGATTGAACGCTATGGTATCGGCGCGATCAGCCTGGTCGTGGCGAATACGCTCTTGCTCTATCTGTTCTTCTGGTTCGACGTCACTTTGTTTCAGCTCGTATTGGTCTATTGGTGTGAGTGTGCCTGGATCGGTGTTTTTAGTGCCATCAAGCTGATCATCGCATCGATCGCGGGTGATCCCTATGAGAACAGCTGGGTGCACTTATCGTCGGGTTCGTCATTGTTCACGTCAGTCCTCGTTATCGGTTTCGCCGGGGCAACATTTCTGACGCTCCTTGGCATCCTGTTGATGACCATACTATTTGTGAACGACACGTTGCCGCTGGGCAATGAGGCTGACGACATGCTCAATCACATTGGCCTCGTCGTTGGTGCTTCGCTGCTACTCATGGCGGCACATGCAATTTCCCTGGTGGCCAACTATCTCGTTGGCGGGGAATTCCGGACAGCCAGGGCAGGCGCACTCATCCTGCTGCCATTTCGCCGATGTCTCGCCTTGCTGTTTGCAGTCATTGTCAGTGTTGTTTTTGTCGCGTTTCTGCCGGCCATTGCCAACACGACTGTATTCGCATGCCTTGTAATCGTCGTAAAAGTTGCCTGGGATTTTCGATTGCATCGCAATGAACGGCGCGTTCTTGGTGACTCGCCAAAGGAGATGGCAGTAACAGGATGAGCATTCTCGTCAGGACAGCGCTTTTCACCACAATCATCTCCGGTACTTTCTGGACGCTTTCGATGGCGATGAAGGGCGGTACTGGCGGCCTTGAAGTTCTGGCTTTGTTCCTCGTCATTTTCGCATTGCAGGCCGTGGGTTTTGTCATCGGCGTATGGGCTTACCGGGCGCAACCGGAAATGCGAAGCACGGCACGGTGGCTACTGGGCCTGCCTTTCGTCTTTTATTTTCTGCCGGACCTGATAATGGCGATGGCCGGCGGGCGGCTCTCCGGTGCTGCATTGGCGGCGATCGTCCTGTTTGTTCTCGCGGTCATATTGGGCGCCTGTGTGTTCATTCCCCGGAAGGTCGCAAGTGCACTGCCCGTGTTTCTTTTTCGCAGCACGTTCATCAACATGGTGATCCTGTTGCTATTGCTGCTGGGTTGGTTGTTCGCGGTCGGTGTATTGGTCTGGTTATTCGGTATCGAGGGCGAGGCCACCTCCCGTGCCCTGAGCCGTGATGCAACCGGTTATGGTCGCGGAGCGTCAATTGTCATTGGCGCAATCTATCTGCTTGGCCTTGGTGGTGCGTCGCTGCTGGTTGCAGCCTGGGCCTGGCTGGGCCTGCGGAGCGGGATCGACGGCGCCTGTCGCAAACTCAATACAGGGCAAATGCTGGTTGCGACGCCGGGCCTGTTGATCGGGCTGGCGGCGCTGTATCTCATGTTCAGTCAGGGCTAGGCAGTGCGCAGGCCCGGGCGCCCTTACAAACCAAGGTCGTCCAGTGCTTTCCTGGCGTTTTCGTAGCCAAGGTCGGCCATTTCTTCAGCGCGATGAAATTCAAAAAATGTACAGGCGTCGCGCGGGATCTCGATGATTTTTTGTGGTGCATAGGCACCGAGTTTGAGGCGCGCAATGGCACCTTGCATGACATCGATCGATTTTGTCAGTATCTCCGAGGCGTCAGTGGAGGTGTCCGGTTTGTCCTCCTTGTCAAACAGCCCGCCGATGAAGCGCGTGATTTCATTGCGATAGCTGTCATCCGAAGCGACCGGCGCTTTTTTTTCCGTTTTCTTTTTGGGGCGATAATTGTTATCCATCCCGCTGAGATTGACGGCGATCGTCAGGTCGGTGTTGTCGTTCAGGGTCGGTGCGATCGGGATCGGGTTGATCAGCCCGCCATCGACAAGCGCATAGCCATTGAGTTCGACCGGCGAAAAAAAGCCGGGCACGGCAGTTGACGCTCGCATTGCGTTGAAAAGCGAGCCGCGAGACAACCAGATCTCGCGTTGTTCTTCCAGCGCGGTTGCAACCGCGGTATAGCCAATATCGAGGTCTTCAATTTTGCAATCACCGACCAGGTCCTCAAGCACTTCGAAGATACGTTCGCCCTTGAATAGACTTGTCCAGGTAAAAGAAAAGTCGAGGAGGCGAACAATGTCCTTTTTCTCCAGGCGATTTGCCCAATCGACATAGGTATCGAGTTTGCCGGATGCATAGATGCCGCCAATCACCGCGCCCATCGAGGTTCCCGCGATGTTCCGGATGGTGAGCCCTCGCTCCTCAATGGCTCGAATGACACCGATATGAGCATGACCGCGCGCGCCACCGCTGCCTAGTACCAGCGAAATACTGAGATTCGATGTGCTCATGTTTATCCCGTGCCTGTTCCTGTGGTTCTCCATTATTGACCAGTATAGGCTGCCACTGCGACTGTTACCGGCTAAAGGAATCCGCGGCAGTGCCGACATAGTTTTAATAGTACGGTCTACCGAAGGGAGTCCTGTCATGTCGCAATCCGAGTCCCGGCAACTGTCCACGCTCGAGAAAGCCTTCGCAATCAACCTGGATGCGGGGCGCTACGGCACATTCGCTGAAATCGGTGCCGGCCAGGAAGTTGTACGCTGGTTTTTCCAGGCAGGCGGCGCCGCGGGCACTATTTCGAAGAGTATCTCCGCCTACGACATGCAGGTCAGTGACGCCATCTACGGCGAGTGCCAGCGCTATGTCAGCCGGCAGCGTCTCGAGTCGATGTTGAAATGTGAACAATCGTTGACGCGCGAACGGCTGTCAGAAAAACGTGGGTCGGAGTCGTGCTTTTTTACCTTCGCTGATACGGTCTCGGCGCGTAACTATCTTGGTACGAACGAGTGTCATGCCTGGATGGGCGTCCGATTCCAGGCCGTACCGAACGCCGACGATAGCGTCATCATCATTCACCTGCGCATGTTGGACGACAACAATGCAGCACAACAGGAGGCGTTGGGTATTGTCGGCGTCAATCTCATTTACGCTGCGTACGAAAAAAATCAGCAACCCGAAGAAATGCTGGCGTCATTGGTTGACGGCCTGTCACCGGGCCGGGTTGAGATCGACATGGTCGATTGCAGTGGACCGGTTTTCGCGAATGTCGACAAGCGCGTCATGACTCTGCGTCTTGTGCAACTTGGCCTGACTGGCGCCGCAATATTCTCCGCGACCGGTGAAGTTTTGCAGCCGTCGGAGGCGTTGCGAAAAAGGCCGTTGCTGGTTCAGCGCGGCCGATTCCGTCCACTGACACACGTCAACCTGGATATCCTGGAAACTGCCGGACGAAAATTGGAGGAACTTTGTGGCAATCAGGCCAACGACATACTTCCGATAATGGAAATATCCATGCACAACCTGATGGAAGACAGCCAGGTATGCCTTGAAGACTTCGTAAGTAGAGCCGACGTTGTGTCAACAACCGGTTGTACGGTCATGGTCTCAGACTTTCCGGAGCACCATCGCCTGGTTGCCTATCTTTCGCGCTACACGGATCAGCCAATCGGCCTCGCGATGGGGCTTGCAAACCTGAAGAATCTGTTCAACGAGAAATTCTACGAGGATCTTGACGGTGGACTCCTCGAAGGATTCGGCAGAATTTTTAAAGAGCAAATCAAGCTTTTGATCTATCCCTTGAAGAACCGCAAGACGGGCAAGCTCGAATCACTGGAGAGCCTGAACTTGAGCGCGTCACTTCATCACCTCTTGCAATACCTGGTTGACCGCCAGTGCATTCTGCCACTCGAGGGCATAGCGCATCAGCACCTCGATATCCATTCGCCCGACGTCTTGCGGATGATTGCATGCGGCGACGATGAGTGGATGACCATGGTGCCGCCCGGCGTGGCCTCTATCATCAAGGGCCGCAGCCTGTTCGGCTACTCCGGCTAGCGAGCGATCTGAACGTGCTGCGTCACGTCTTGTGGCCAAGCGAACGCTGATGCAAAAGCACCTGTCGTTCTAGCCGCAGCTGACATCGAAACCCACGCGACCATCGGCACGCTGAATGGCTTGCTTGAAGAACACGGTGCAACTTTCGGTTTGCACGGTATCACCCACATCCATGCGTTTTTTCGTTCCGTTCAAGTTGATGTCGATAACATTGCCCCAGTCCCTGACCAGGCCGAAAACATTCATCCGGTCGCCGACCGATACGCTTTCACCGGTCTTGAGCCAGAAATCGGCGCCGCCTGCGTAGCCCTGTTCATTAAGCGCAGTTTCCCTGAGGCTGGCAATCTGGGTCCCGAGATAGCTCAATTCGGTATTTGCCTGGCTTTGTAGCTCGCCCTGGCGCGCCAGCAACTGACCAAACTCCGACAGGCTCTTCTTCAACTCCGGGTCCGATGATTGGTTTTGCAGTTCGGCCAGACGCGCGCTCATATTCTTGAAGTTCGCGTCCTGCTCCTGGATGAGCGCATCGACTGATGGGCCAAGGAAGCCGGTGCTTTCAACGCCCATTTGCACGCCGATGCCGACGAATGACCCGAGAATCATGCCGCCCAGTGCGATTCCTGCGGCGATGAGTCGTGAACGGGTAAACCATGCGGCGATACCGCTTGTATTCTCGCTGTCTGCCGCTTGCGATTTTAAAGTGTCAGTCATTTCAGTCCGTCTCCTAGGCCGCGGCCATCATCTTGTGTGCCGTCATTAATTGAATTCCCTTGTAGAGCAGAAACAGCCCGAGGGGCGCCAGGATAATGCCGACGAAGACAGCCAGCGTCGCAAAACCAACGACCAGCAGGATGATGGCCCATGCCATGACATACCAGGTGCTCATACCGTAGATCATTCCGATGGTATCGTTGCGCACCAGGATCGCTTTCACGCCTCCTCGAGTGTCGCTGCCGACGACAGTCGCTTCATCGCCGTCGGTCAACTCAATACCTTTGGGCAGTTTCATTGAGACCGGGCGGTTGCCCACCCGGAAACTGATTTCCTTTTCTGTTTTGACCCGCGTATGGCCGGTGTTGCTGGTTTGGGTGCTTGTGACCCTGGTTTCCTCGCGAAAATTGCTGACGGGTCCTGAAAATTTAATGAGTGCCATATCGTTTCCTCCCGGATCGTTATTGGTTCTGGCGGACGAGCTCAAGACCCATAGGTCCAAAAAGCCGGTCATCTCGGCGCGTCAGGACGACAGTTCCCTGCGCGCTGCTGACGAGGATCTTGTCCCCGTCGAGCCGGTATTCAGCGTCAACCTCGGCACCGAGCACCGAAATCCTGACGGCGCCATTGCCT
The DNA here is from genome assembly GCA_030426325.1 of Gammaproteobacteria bacterium. Lineage (GTDB taxonomy): Bacteria > Pseudomonadota > Gammaproteobacteria > Steroidobacterales > Woeseiaceae > UBA1847. The sequence continues at coordinate 8,127 of JAUHYO010000051.1, forward strand.
GCAAATTTGTACCGGGTAATCCCGGCAGTGTCCTCGAAAGTGCCGGTCACCCTGTCGCCACAGGCGCTCAGCAGAAGTACGCCTAGAAGTGCAGTCCACCGGGTCATTGATCGCATTGTCCGCCTCCGTTGAGTCCTTAATGTAGGATTCGGAGTCCGGTTTGGCATCGACAGCTAGCGCAACTTAAGGTCAGTTAGCGCCAGAATCACAAATTGCGATAGAGTTCGTGCTTATGATTTCGCCCCGGAATTCACAAAGACATCGTGGTGTTCGTGCGTCGCGCGCGAAACTTGTTCATGCCCTTGCGGAGGCCGGGCTGAAGACGCAAGTCGCACTTGCCGAGCGTATTGCCGATATTGAAAATCTTGATGCTGTTCCAAAGGACGCTGTCAACCGTGTGTTTCGTGAGCTGCCTGTGGACCCCTCGACGCTTGAAAGGGTTGCGCGCGCGCTCGGTGTGGAAGCCTATGTTTTGTACAAGTCAGCTGACGAAGAAGCACCGGTGTTTTCCGATCCCGGGGGGCGGCCGACCTCCGCCGGCCGGGTGGGTCCTGCACTCGCTGGAGCCGTTGCAGTTCTCGCCGTAGTACTGGGTGCGCGCTGGTGGTTCGCGCCGGACATGCCGGTAGAAGCGGAACCCGAGTCTCGCCCGCCAGCACTTGCAATGGGCACGCCGACGCTTGCAGTCATACCCTTTGCGAACGACGAAGAAAGTGGGTTTGGCAATTTGTTGCGAAACCGGCTGCAAGCGCACTTCAATGTTGCAAGGCCTACAGCGGACGTACTGATCCAGTCTCGCGATCCGGTACAAACGGCTGAGCGCTTGCGGACGGACGTGGTTGTCGATGGCGAGTTTCGCTCGCTCGGTCGCCTGACAGCGGTTCGTGTTTATCTATTTCGTAACGGGGTACGCCTGCAAGTGTGGTCAGACAGCGTGCCGACAGTTGCCCTTGACGATTGGCTCGGATCGATCGCGGAACAGTCGGCGCTCGCAATTCGGCGTGCAGTTGGAATGCCGGTCGATGAGCACAAGATTTCCCATTTTCCACTTGCCGCAGTGCAGGACGATTATCTCGAAGGTGAGCGCTACCTGGACGAACCGTCGAATGAATTAAACATCAAGCGTGCGCAGGCCCGGTTCGAGGCCGCGCTACGGCAGGATGCAAATTATGCACGGGCGCATGCAGGCCTTTGTCAAACGCTACTTGAAGAGCACTGGATGGACAGCGAGGAGCGGGCTCTCAGGGATGCATCGCTCGCCTGTGGCCAGGCGGTGCAGCTGGATCCAATGGACCCGGTTGTCGCCGTTGCTCATGCTCACTTTCTGCAACGCACCGACCAGGACAGCGAAGCAGTTGCTTTGTATCAACAGACGATTGAACGGTATCCCAGGGACTCTTCAGCGCTGGCCGGATTGGCCGCGAGTCAACTTGAGGCTTATCGTGAATCCGGGGAGTCCGGGTATTTGCGAGAGGCGAAGGCGTTAGCCAGCAAAGCCGCAGAGATTGATCCGTACGTGTGGAAGCCGCTATTTTCACTCGCGACGTTGGAATGGTTTGATGGCAACGTTGTCGGCGCAATCGAAGCGAGCGAAGCCGCGAGGTCAAGGAGCGAAAACGAATTCGTACTCGCCAACCTCGGCAGCTTTTATCTGTGCGATGGCGAGCTGGAGAAGGCACGCGAGGCCTATTCACGTGCCCGCGAGCTCAATCCGGCGTCATACGTCGGAGACGAATTCCTGGGCCAGGCTCATTATTTTCTGGGCAATTTCGAGCGGTCGGCTGAGCTTAGGCAGAAGGCGATTGATTCGGTCGCGAACGGCAATCCGGAGATTCATGAAATGTGGGGCAATCTTGGCGATTCGTATCGTCAAAGTGGCGATATCGAGAAAGCCAAGGAAGCGTATCTTCGCGCGGCGGAAATAGCCGAACGGGACTACCTCCGAGGCACTGCGCCAGTAGCCGATCGCGCCGCCCGTGCCTTTTACTACACGATACTGGCAAAACTGGATGCCGCCATTGTGCCGGCATCGGCATTGGATGCGATTGACAACGAGATTGATGAAATCGCCAGCGAGCTGGTATCGGCAACGGGCTTGCGACGAATGGCACAAACCTATCTCGAGCGTGGCGAACTCGGGAAAGCGCGGGCCGTTCTGGATCGTGCGACCGTCACCTGCAAGGGATACGCCATGCTTCCCGACCTGGAATCCCTGCGCCAGGATACCTGATGGCGTCCCGCCGGCCACCGCGAGCGGAATTCTTTTAAAAAACGCTGCACAGTTCCTATCTCCGGGCCCCTCGGTGATTAAAAATGGAACGAATTCTTGGGTAATCGCCGGCGGCCAATGCTTTGCGCGGCTCAGTTTCTACGGGAGGCGGCCGATACCTGTAGTCAGGAATCAGTCCGGGGCAGTTAATTGGCAACAACAACAGCACTTAGTGTAGACCAGCTTGAAATCGGCATGTACGTGGCAGAACTCGATCGCCCGTGGCTGGAAACGCCGTTCCTGTTTCAAGGCTTCTACATTCGTGATGAAGATGAGATTCGTGAAATTCGCGAGCATTGCAAACAGGTGCATGTCACCAGCGAGAGTCTTCCCGATGACTTCGAGCCTGTCCAAAAAGTAGTCTCCGAAAAAGACGTAAACGAGGCAGTCGACACCCATCGCGCCACCTTGCAGGCGCAATTTCAGAGAGAGAGCGGTGATCCGGCGAGTGTCGAGCAAACGAATGTTGTTTACAAAGACTCGACCACACTGAAAGCCGAAATGAGCACCGCGGGCCGTGTTCACACCCAGGTTGCTACCGCGGTGGAGGGTGTGATGAAGAATCTCAAACGCACCGGAAGCCTGGGGATCGATCAGCTCGAATCCGCCGTCACGCCTATGGTCGATAGCGTACTGCGTAATCCCGCTGCGCTCGCCTGCCTGGTTCGTATGCAGAAAAAAGACCAGTATCTGTACAACCACTCACTGGCATCCGCGGTTTGGGCATCAATTCTTGGCAGGCAAATCGGTCTTGCCCGGGACGACCTTGATGTCATCGCACTTGGCGCGCTGCTGCTGGACGTTGGAAAAACCCTGGTGCCGGACGCAATTCTGACGAAGCCAGAAAGTCTCAGCGACAAAGAGCTTGAATTCATGCGGCGTCATGTGGAGTTCGGCCTCAAGATCCTCGACAAGTCGGGTGGCGTTGACCCGCGAGTACGCGACATGGTCGCGCACCATCATGAACGCTACAACGGTACCGGCTACCCGGCGGGCCTCAAGGGCAACGACATTCCGGTGTTTGGGCGCATTGCCGGCATCGTCGATGCATATGATGCGATGATCACGCCACGCCCGTACGCGAAGCTGCAGTCGTCTTACGATGCGATTCGCCGGCTGCGAGTGTTGGCCGACGTGGAGTTTCAGGCCGAGATTGTCGATCAATTCACCAAGGCGATTGGTGCTTTTCCGACCGGCACGCTGGTCGAACTGAATACCGGTCAGATCGGCATCGTGACGAAACAAAACCGCATCCGGCGACTGCGGCCCGAGATCATGGTGATTATCGATTCTGACAAGCAACTGCTCGACGATTTTCAGTTGCTGGACCTTAACGAGGAGAAAGTATCACCGGATGGTGCCGTGTCGCTGTGGATTGAACGCGGACTGGCACCTGGCGAATATGGCATTGACCCGACCGAGTTCTACCTGAACTAGGGGCATGCCATGAGTACAACCTCAATTCAGATTCCCTACCTGCAGCACGGTGGTCTGTCCAATGCCGGGCGGCATATCGGCAAGGCCGTCAGGGCCAGCCAGGATCTGGCGGTGCTAATCGTTCATGTGCATGAGGTTGAGAGACTCTGTGCTGCCATAGGGCACGAGCAGGCCGGACAGGTTCTGGATGATTTGTACATTCGGCTTCGAACAATTGCGCGAGACAACGATGCGGTCGAGCGTATTAGTGATCGCAAATTCGCGGTCTTGCTTAGCGGACTTCGCAATCGAGGGCATGTGACGCTGGCCGCAAACAAGATCGGGCGTCTCGTCGCCGAAGTGGTTGAAGACAGCGCCGAGAAAATCAAGCTGAGCACAACGATCGGTATCGCGTTATGCCCGCAAAATGGCAAGGACCCGTCGGAATTGATGCGTCTCGCGGAAATCGCCTCGCTGGACGGTTCGCGAAAACACGATCCGGTTTGTTTTTTTGAAAAGCAAGCGGCTACGCAACTGTTTTCGGACTGGGGTCTTGAACTGCGCCTGGAAGATGCACTGCAGTCCGGTGATCTTGAGGTTTTTTTCCAGGCGAAGACCTGCCTGAAGACAAACCGGATCGTGGGTTCGGAAGCATTGATGCGTTGGCATGAGCCGGAAGTCGGGCAGATTTCGCCCGATGTGTTCATTGAACTGGCGGAATCGACCGGCCGAATAATCGACCTGACCCAGTTCGCCATTCAAAGTGCCTGCCGAAGGCTTGCCGGATGGCAAAAATCCTCGCCTGGTTTAAGTGTGGCAGTCAACGTGACGCCGAGCATCATACAGACTCGTGAGATTATCGACGTTGTGCAAAGTGCGACGAGCATATGGGGCGTTTCGCCCGAATCACTGACGCTCGAAGTTACCGAGAACGCATTGATGGAAGATCGCGAAGCCAGTCACAATGTTCTCACTGCGCTTCGTGACCTCGGCGCTCGTATTTCGATCGATGACTTCGGAACAGGGTACTCGTCTCTGGCCTATCTCAAGGAGATTCCGGCGGATGAGCTCAAGATCGACCGGAGTTTTGTTATGGGGATGGACCGTGATTCGGGTGACCGGAAGATTGTCGAGCACTCGATCAATATTGCCAAGAGCTTCGGCCTCAGCGTAGTTGCCGAAGGCATCGAGAATCAAGGGCTTCTCGATGAACTGCGCCGGCTTGGATGCGATTATGGACAGGGTTATTTTATCAGTCGCCCGGTGCCGGCCGACGATTTTGAAAAGCTACTTACAGGTAAAGCCGCCAATCCGGACGAGCCGGCCTGACACCGGTTGCAGGTTTTCGACCTAAAAATGTGACGGGCATCACGCTCTCCCTGCCCCAGCGTCAGTATTTCGCGCTTTCGGCCGATAAGAACAATATCTATCGCCCCGGACAAGCGTTTTGCTGCCACCAATTACTCCGATCAATGAAACAGAACGACTGCTGAGTTTGCACTCTCTGCGAATTCTGGACACGCCTTCAGAGGAACGCTTTGATCGAATCACA
>JAUHYO010000052.1 GCA_030426325.1 Gammaproteobacteria bacterium
CACTCTCGGTAGCGTCGCGCAGTTCATCCAGGGCCAGGCGGTTCTGGCCCTGCTGAGCATATATTTGCGCGCGCAGCAGCATGTAGTCGACATCGTCAGGGTAGGTAACTCGCAATTCATCGAGCAATACCAATGCTGCCTCGGTGTCGCCACGCTGGAACACTTCCAATACCTCGGAAATCTGTGCAGTGCCGGCGGGTGCATAGGCGATTAAGCCGATCAGTACGCCTGCGAGCGGCGCACGACTGTGTGCAATGGTCAGCATTGCGACTTCGTAATGCGTTCGTTGTCGCGAACAACCCGGCGCAGGCGCGCCAGCAGTTCTTCGGGGCGAAAAGGTTTCGTGACGTAGTCATTGGCGCCGAGGTTCAATGCCCTGACGATATCTTCTTCAAGAACCTTGCCGGAAACGACGACAATTGGAACGTTTGCCCAGCTCGGATTCTCACGCATCTCGGTTATAAGCTGGAAGCCGGAAATGTAGGGCAGCATGAGGTCAAGGACGACGACATCGACGGGTTCAATATTATCGATCGCTGCCTTTGCATCACGTCCGTTCAAGGCGACAGTGACGTCGTAGGCGGCGCGCTCCAGGATGAACTCAAGCATGTGCGCGACATGCTCGTTGTCCTCGACGATAAGCGCTCGATGTGCACTGAAATGTTCCTCGCGTGCGGCGACCATCTACCGGGCCTCGCACGAGGGTTTTGGGCAGCGTGGAATCTGCTGAAGCGTTGGCAGCCGAAAGTTCATACTTATGTATCGGCGGATACAGCGTGATCTGAAATACTTATGTCAAATCATTGAACCGGCGCAGGCCGCCAGTGGTCAAAGCCGTCATTGGCCTGAGCCGGTTGAAGGTTCTGTTATGAAAAACGCACTTGTACTTGTTGCTGTGATGGGCCTTGTTGCGGCGAATGTTCAGTCGCAGGAAGCCGAATTGCCGGGTTCGCCGCCCACCTGGTTTCTCGATGAGATTGCCACATTGACGGCCGGCAGCGGTCGCTGGATAACCGACAACTCCCAGTATCGAAACGAGAATGAGCCCTACGAGGCCTACGCGACCGAATGGAAATCGGCCTTTGACGGCATGAGCATAAGCGGGCGGCTGTATGGAATGATTGACGGCAAGGAAGTTGCCGAGTTCTGGCAGTTCCGTCAGTACTGGCATCCCGGCGAAAGGAAAGCGGTTGTCGAGCAGTTTGGCTGGGGTGGCACGGTCGGCATCGGCAGCGCATGGCGAGACGGTGAGGAGACCAGGTCCGATCAGTCGTTCTTCGGTATCAACGGCAGTGTCAATCGCACGGGCCACGTGAGCAGTTTTCCGGACCGCGACACACACGTCACGGCGAGTTTCAACATCGTCGACGGCGAATGGCAACCGCAACGGGTGTATACCTGGCGTCGAGACTGAAGCCCGGGATAGGGCGCTCGGCGCTACCAGTCCTTGTCAGGAAATGTCATCGCGGTTGGGGGTGGCCAGGTCAGGTCGCTGGTTTTTAGCCTCGCTGCGAAATTCGGTGTTGCTTTGAGGTCGAAGGGTGCACCGCACCCACACCAGGTCGTTATGTTCGTCAATGAGATCGAACCAAAGGGATTCTCGTCGATCAGTGCCGCGACGCGATTGGCTTCATTCCGGTCGCCGGACCAAGCGGCAAGGATGACCGCAAACAGGCGGTTTTCGCTGAGCGGTGAGGGGAACTCAGTCATCATCCGGTCGAATCCTACCCTGTCGCCGGTTTTAATCGCAATCAATGCCTCAAAAAGAAGCGCAATGTCGGGGTTATCGATGTGGCGACGAACTGCATCACGCGCCTCGTCGAACTGGTCATTGGAGACGAGCGCACGGGCGAGTTCGGTTCCGAGCCAGGTCCCTGGCGCAATTGCAATACCATCGCGCGCCAGGCGGAGTGCCTCGTCAATCTGGCCTGATCGATGGGCGGCCCTGGCCGAATTAAACCAGGAGAGGCTGCGTCGGGGATCGCACTTCAGGACTTCCCGGGAGAAAGTGAGAAACTCTCCGGAGTAGCCATACGCACTCGCGATCATTGGCGTCCAATTTGCATTGAAGCAGCCCGGTGTTTCCAGGGTCGTGCTCAGTTTTCTCCCCAGGTTTCGCCAGTTACCACTGATATAGGCGAGATCGAGCTCGGTCATCAAGCGAACCTCGTCTGTGCGCGCGTATCGGACAGCGGCCTCGTAGTCGGCGATTGCGGCCTTGTAGGCAGTCACAATATCTTCATCGGTGACGCCCGAGCCCCGGTAACCTTCGGCATCGTCTGTCAGCAAATGAACGAACAAATCGCTGTGGTCGAGATACACCGTGGTGAAGGACGGCACGCGTTCGATGACTTGTTCGAACATCTCATTTGCCCGCTTGAGTTCCGGCACGATGTCGTTTTGTCCGTGCGCCGATTCGTAGATCTCAACGGCTTTCTGGTAGATCGTAAAGGCCTCGACGTCTCTCAGCCCGGCCAGGCGCATGGCCTCACGCTTGTTTTCGTCGAGGACAACGTCGAGCGCCTTGGCGATCTGTTCGGCGATGTTTTCCTGCACGGCGATGGTATCGGCCGATTCGCTGTCGTAATTGTTTGACCAGAGATGGAAGCCGTCGCCCGCGCGAATCAACTGCGCCGTCACCCTGAGCCGGTCGCCGGAGCGTCGTACTGAGCCTTCAACAATGTGCTTGACGCCAAGCGCCGCAGCAATTTCCTGTACAGGTATATCCTGGCCCTTGAAAGAGAACGCGGAAGTCCGGGCGGTAACGAGCAGCTCCGGCAGTTGTGCGAGCGAGTTCAGGATTTCTTCTGTCAGCCCATCGGCAAAATACTCATCGTCCGGTCCACTGCTCATTGCGACGAACGGCAACACAGCGACCGATTTGTCGAGGCGTACATCCGGTTCCTGAGGGCTGGCCACGGTTTCGACGGCGTCAGTGTGCGTTCCCGGATTCGCAGCGGGCGTCGACAGGAACTTGTCCCAGGCAAACCATGCGACAGCGATCAGCAGAATACCGATGATGGCGCGATCAAGTTTGCGCCCGGTCTGGTTTGTGATCGACTGACTGCGATCCACATCCTTCTCGCGCTTGACGCCCTCCGGCGTCAGCTCGAATGCCCAGGCAAAGAACACGACGAGGGGTAATCCGAGCAACAACACAATGACCAGGGACTTGAGTGCCCAGTCGGGGGCGCCGAAGTTTTCAAATGCAAATTCGGCAACCTGGGCAATAACCCAGCCCAGCACTACGTAGGCGGCAGCAACTCGAACCACGTTGCGACGCTTCAGCTCTTGAAATAAAGACATTTATTGTTGTCGCCAGATTTGTCGTGCCCGCAGTATACCGGGTTGGAATCGTGGATTGTTCCCGTTTGTTGGTTTGCTTTCAGGGGCAGCTGTTGGGGATTAATTGACAGGCGGTTGCCGGGATTTGCGCTCGTGCGGGTAGGGAAAAGTGCTAGAGTCCGTCCCCGAACTGCCGTTTTCCCCCGGATCTTCCATGTCTACTCCCACGCCCGCGACGTTTCGCGATCTCCAAATTGCGGAACCGATGATCGCCGCACTCGAAGATATCGGCTATGAAACGCCGACGCCTATCCAGGCACAGGCGATACCGCCATTGATGAATGGCCGGGACCTTCTTGGTCACGCGCCAACAGGTACGGGCAAGACAGCTGCATTTGCCTTGCCGTTGTTGTCCCGTCTCGACATGAACAACAAGTCCGTGCAGATCATGACATTGACACCTACCCGGGAACTGGCGATTCAGGTTGCCGAAGCCTTCCAGCGCTACGCCTCCCGAATCAAGGGATTTCACGTGCTGCCAATTTACGGTGGCCAGGAGTATGGCGGCCAGATTCGCGCATTGAAGCGTGGCGTCCAGGTTGTCGTCGGCACGCCCGGGCGTGTCATGGATCACATGCGAAAGGGCACGCTGAAGCTCGACAGCCTACAGGCGCTGGTACTCGACGAGGCCGATGAAATGCTGCGCATGGGCTTTATCGATGAGGTCGAATGGATCCTCGAGCAGACACCCGACAAAAGGCAGATGGCCCTTTTCTCGGCGACGATGCCGAAAGAAATCGAGCGCATCGCACGTAAGCACCTGAACAAGCCGCTGGAAATCTCGATCAAGGCGAAAACCGCGACAGCGGAAACCATTCGCCAGCGTTACTGGCAGGTCAGTGGACTGCACAAACTGGATGCTCTCACGCGCATACTGGAAGTCGAGGATTTCGATGCCATCCTGATGTTTGTTCGCACCAAGACGGCAACGACTGAGCTGGCCGAGAAACTCGAAGCGCGAGGTTATGCCGCCGCGGCAATGAACGGGGACATGGCGCAGGCGCATCGTGAGCAAACCGTGGATCGCCTCAAACGTGGTTCAATCGACATCGTGGTTGCAACCGATGTTGCGGCCCGAGGGCTGGATGTCGATCGCATCAGTCACGTAGTGAACTACGACATTCCCTACGATACCGAAGCGTATATCCACCGTATCGGCCGAACCGGTCGGGCAGGACGTTCCGGCGAGGCAATTCTTTTTGTCGCGCCGCGTGAGCGTCGAATGCTTGCGGCAATTGAGCGTGCAACGCGGCAGAAAATTACACAACTGCAATTGCCGACAACCGAGATCGTCAACAACAAACGGATCGCCGATTTCAAGCAGAAAATCAGTGACACGCTGGCGGCAGGCGAAACCGAATTTATGCAAAGCCTCGTCGAGCAATACCGAAGTGAGCACGATGTACCGGCACTTGAAATCGCAGCCGCGCTGGCGAAGATGTCGATTGGCGACAAGCCCTTGCTGCTGGCTGAAGACAAGCAGCAAACCGTGCGGCAAAGTCGCGATGATCGTACGCCGCGCGAGCGCAAACGTCAGAGTAAGTCCTCAGCCGAGCCTGAAGCCGGAAAGGAGCGCTATCGCATCGATGTAGGCCATGAGCACGGCGTCAAACCGGGCAATATCGTTGGAGCGATCGCGAACGAAGCTGGCTTGGCGGGCGAGCATATTGGACATATTACGATAGAGAAGAATTTCAGCCTGGTGGATCTACCCAAGGGAATGCCGCGAGATATTTTCATGGACCTCAAGAAAGTCAGGGTCTGTGGCCGCCCGATGAAGATCTCCGTTTTCGAAAAGACCGGTGTCCCGAGCAGGAAGCCAGGGAAAAAGAAGCACAGGCACAAGGCAAAGAAGTAAAATGGGCGATATGTCCGACTGCAGTCGTCTATGAACAAGAACAAAGAACAAGTCGATAACCCGGGTCTGTGGCAGTCTGATTTTATCTACTCGATCCTGCTGTTCCTGGTAGCTGTCGGCGCGGTAGCCTACACGAGTCAGACGCATGGCATCCTGCTGGGCGACTACGGCCTGACCACCGCTGCCTTTTTCGTTGTCTTCGGTCTGTTCACCATCACCACCGGGTTCCCGCACCCCGGTTTCGGTCACGTCTCCTTTGACAGAGTCGCTCAGGTCGCCAGCATTTTGGTGCTCGGCCCCATAGATGCCGCCTGGATCAATGGTCTTGCGTCGTTTATCTATCCCTGGCACCGCCTGCGAAATGGTGCAGACCTTCGACTGGTAATCACGGCCGCCTGCAATAACGCCGGCCTCATGACGCTGGTCATTCTGATCTGTGGTTCACTCTACGAATATCTTGGTGGACCGATACCGCTTACTTCACTCGACCTTCGTGTTGGGGGACTGTTGCTGCTGCTGATGCTCAGCATGCAGTTCATTAACGACCTTGGGATGATGGTGATTCTCTACCTCCGTGGCATCAGTCCGTCGTCATTGCTGAATACGTTTACGACAGCCGTTGAATCGGTGTCTGTCCTGATTGCAGTGGTCGTGGCCCTGGCGTTTACGACAACCGACCGTGTTTACTTCGCATTGCTGCTCGTCGTTCTTGGCATCGGCATGCTGGTTTTGAAGCAATACGCACTGATGCGTCAGAGACTCGAAGCGCTGGTCGAGGAGCGCACCGAGGCCTTGCGTTTGAAATCGATTGAACTCGAGCGGCAGGCGACGCACGATAAGCTGACAGGCCTGGTTAACCGGCGTTTTGCCGACGATTACCTGCAACGCGAAATCGAAACGGCCAAACGGCAAAACGTCGATTTCACAATCGCGCTTGCCGATGTTGATCACTTCAAGCAGATCAACGACCGGTTCTCACATGCAGTGGGTGACGAGGTCCTGCGTCGCATTGCGCAGATTCTCCTGAATCGTTGTCGTAAGACCGATGTTGTTGCACGTTACGGCGGCGAGGAGTTTCTGCTTTGCTTTCCGGATACCGACGTAAGATTTGCTGAACAAATCTGCGACCAGATGCGACTAGCTATTGAGCATGCCGACTGGTCGGATCTGCAAACCCCGGGCGGCGACGAAATAAAGACGACAATCAGCTTCGGTATTGCGGAATCCAGTGACGACAGTCGTCGGACGACGATTCTTGGAGATGCCGATGCCCGCCTGTATCGGGCCAAGCACCAGGGTCGAAACCGGATTATTTCGCGCGACTAGAGGATCGGGTCCAGCGGGAACAGGCGATTAATCCATGTGCGCAGGCGTTTGGTCCGGCTCACTGTAAAGTCAGGGTTGAAGTCGAGCGTGGTCGGCCAGCTGTTGCCCGGAAGCATGTCGGTTTCGATGCTTTCGGTAACCTGTCGTGCGAGTTCGTGGTCTCGTGCCAGCATGCCGACCTCGGTGTTGAGATTGGCCGAGCGGGGGTCGAGATTGAACGTGCCGATAAAGACCATGTTGCCATCGATCACCATGCTTTTTGCATGCAAGCCGAAGACAGGCGCGTAATGCGATATTCGGTCGTAGCGCTCGACCAGTTGTGCATGACTGTTCGGTTCAGGCATGAACTCATAAATTTCGACGCCGGCTTTCAGAATGTCTTCCCGTTGTCGTTGATAACCGCTAAAGGCAGGGATGTTGTCGGTTGACGCGAGTGAATTGGTCGAGATTCGAACGCGTACGCCCTTGTTCGTGAGCTCACGCAAAAGCTCGATACCACCCTCGGGCAAAATCAAATACGGTGACTGGATGAGTACAGATTCCCTGGCATTTCGGACGGCATCGATCAGGTGGTAGGTTGACTCACCGCCGCCGCCCAAACCGGCTGAACCGGAATTCTTGCCGGGTCTGTCACTGAGAAAAGAAACATCGGCCCAGACCAGCGTTTGCAGAAGATGCGGGAAAAAGTCGGGTGTTGCGTCGATGGCTTCGCGGACGCCAAACTCGAAATTGGCAGGATCGGCTGCGTAGGCGTGTAGTTCTTCGGAGCGCCGCATAGCGTCCAGAGGTGAAAGTCGTGTCAGTTCATCACTTAACAACCGCTCGACCGGGACCGCGAGGTCACTGTTCCAGAACTCCTCGAAGTTTTCGGTCATGTCTGACACGGCATGACCCAGCAGCAGGACATCGCGATCACGAAAGTTGTACTCGTGGTCGTAGTCGAAGTATTCATCGGCCATGTTACGGCCGCCGGTAATGCCGGCGACGCCGTCGAAAATGGCGGTCTTGTCGTGCATGCGTTGGTTGATTTCACGAAAACCGGTGACTGCGTTCTTTATCCTTTGCCAGAATCCGACACCGACTGAAATTTTCGGATTGTAAATCCGGATCTGCACTTTCGGATGTGCTGAAAGTAGCAACAGTGTCCGGTCGTCGGCATCGACCAGAACGTCATCAACCAGTACTCGAACGGCAACGCCGCGCTCGGCAGCACTTAGTAGCATTTCCGCGGCGAGCGTGCCGATATTGTCGCTGCTCCAGATGAAATACTGGATGTCGATGCTTTGAGTGGCATGCTGTGCGAGCCAGGCGCGCCCGATCAGCGATTCCTCGCCTTTCTCCAGTACGTATACACCGGTCGAGTCTGCCATTCTTGCCGTGCAGTCGTCGCAGTTGGCGTCGACCCACGACGTCAGCGACTGTGCAACAGCGCTTGACGCGGCGGTGACCGCGATGAGTACCAGGACCAGCTTGCGATAGTTACTCAAAGAATCACCCGCTCACAAACTCATGCATCGATAGCGAGTGTATCAGCGTATACTCGCGTCCATGATGACGCCGCCCACACTTTATGTATTTGCGATCTCACACTACTGTGAGAAAGCGCGCTGGGCGCTTGATTACCTCGGCATCAATTTCACGCTGCGACATGTCGCTCCCGGTGAGCGCATGCAAGTTGCCCGGAAGCTGGGGTGTCCTGGCACGTCGGTTCCATACCTGGCGCTGGACGGGCAAGTGATCCAGGGTTCGGCCGACATCATCAGCTGGGCAGAGAGCATTCGTTCACCCAATGGCAGGCGATTGACGCCGGAATCCGGAATCGAGCAGGCGGCAGAAATAGAACAGCGCATCGACGACATTGCCGGCGTGCATGTCCGACGCTTCTATTATTCTGAAGCGCTCGTCGAACATCCATCGACGGTCAGGCCAATATTCACCCAATACTTGTCTTGGCAACAGAAACTGCCAATCTGGCTGGGCTGGAGAAAAATTCGCGGCATCATGACCCGTCGAATGGATCTCGGCCGGGAGCAGGGGGCGCAGTCACAGCAGATCATGGACACCGAGCTGCAGTGGATTGACGATTTACTGGCGGACGGTCGCAGTTACCTTGTCGGTGATCGATTCTCACGTGCCGATCTTGCCGTGGCGAGCTTGCTATCACCACTGGTCTTGCCGCAACAACACCCGACCTACAGCGGTCTGGCGCATCCGCCGCGGCTGGCGGCGACCGTCGCCGATTGGTCCGAGCGGGCGTCATTGCGATGGGTTCGCGATATTTACGCGAAACATCGATAGCCAGCGAATTTGATGTCTGATCCACGCGACTTCGGCGCACTAAACCTGGAGCCGGCACTGCTCGGAAACCTCAATGATCTCGGCTATCGCGAGATGACGCTGGTGCAGGCAAAGACCTTGCCCTGGCTGATCGAGGGTGCCGATGTACTGGCACGTGCCAAGACCGGCAGTGGCAAAACGGCCGCATTCGGGCTTGGTTTGTTGCACAAACTGGATGCGAACCAGTTCAGTACGCAGGCACTGGTCTTATGCCCGACTCGCGAGTTGGCCGACCAGGTTGCCAGGGAACTGCGGCGACTTGCGCGTGCTATCCCGAATATAAAGATTCTGACCCTGTGCGGCGGATCGCCATTGCGTTCACAGCTGGCTTCATTGCAGCGCAGCCCACATATAATCGTTGGCACCCCGGGTCGAGTTCTCAAACATCTGGGCAAACAAACCGTTGAGCTGAAAGAATTACAAACGCTTGTGCTCGATGAAGCCGATCGTATGCTGGACATGGGGTTCGAGGATGAGCTGAACGCGATACTGGCTTATGTGCCGCCAGAGCGTCAGACATGCCTGTTCAGTGCGACCTACCCGGATTCAATTGCTGACATCAGTCAGCGTGTGCAGCGAAGCCCAAAGTTGATCGATGTTACCGACGATGAGAAGCCGGCGAGCATTGTTCAAACCTGGTGTTCGGTCACCCGTGAGAACCGCCAGCACGAATTGTTGCGCGCACTAGAGGCCTGGGGAGGGGAGCTGAACCTGGTGTTCTGCAATACCAAGATCGAGTGTGCGGAGGTCGCGGCCTATTTGAAGTCGCAAGACATCGTTGCGCTTGCCTTGCACGGTGACCTTGACCAGTCGAAGCGCAACGAGGTGTTGGTGCGGTTTGCAAATCACAGCGCCAGCGTGTTGATCGCAACCGATGTCGCCGCGCGTGGTCTCGACGTCAAAGACATCGACGCGGTATTCAACTACGAACTACCGCCTCAGCCAGATACCTACATTCACCGCATCGGCCGAACCGGCCGCGCGGGCCAGCAGGGCGTCGCCATCAGCCTGGTTGAGGAGCGCGAAATCCGGCGCCTCGCCGAAATCGAAGAAGCCTTGCCCGATGCCCTTATTCAGCAACGGAACATACCGGATGCGAAGCGCGATGCTGGCAAACTCCGTCCCAGGATGACGACGCTGCAGGTTGGTGGCGGCCGCAAGAACAAGCTACGGCCCGGCGATTTGCTGGGCGCGCTGACCGCCGATGGAGGGATACCCGGCCGGGCAGTTGGATCAATTGACTTGTTCGATACCTGCGCTTACATCGCGATCGAAAATACCTTTGTCTCGAAAGCGCAGAAACAGCTGTCGACACGGCCGATAAAAGGCCGAAAGTTTCGCGCCCGGATTCTGCGATAGCGACTATCGGCGACCCGGCCGCTAGGCGACGCGAGACTTCTCGGTCAAGCCCTGCGATCGCAGGTACTCATCATAGGTGCCGCTGAAATCGACAATGCCGTCGGGCGTCATCTCGATGATTCGTGTGGCCAGTGTCGAAACAAAGTCACGATCATGGCTGACAAAAATCAGTGTGCCCGGATAGTTTTCGAGCGCCAGGTTCAGCGCCTCGATCGATTCCATATCGAGGTGATTGGTAGGCTCATCCATCACAATCACATTGGGCTTCTGAAGGATTATCTTGCCGAACATCAATCGACGCTGTTCACCACCGGAAACGACCTTCACCGATTTTTCACTGTCATCCCGCGAGAACAGCATGCGCCCCAGCGTGCCGCGTAGCAGCTGCTCGTCTGCACCTTCCGGTTGCCACTGCGTGATCCAGTCGAACAGGCTCATGTCGGTTTCAAACTCTGGCCCGTTGTCCTGTGCGAAGTAACCGATCTTCGCATTCTCGCTCCACTTCACGCTGCCGTTATCGAGTTCGAGTTTTGCGAGCAAGCTCCGCAGCAATGTGGTCTTGCCGATGCCATTCTGGCCGAGAATCGCAACCTTCGAACCTGCTTCGATAGTAAGGTGGAGGTCATCAAACAGAGGACCCTCGTCAAATCCCTTGCTGATGCCATCGGCTTCAACGGCGACCCGACGCAGCGGCTTTTCCTGCTCGAAACGAATGAACGGACTGACGCGGCTGGAGGGCTTGATGTCCTCGAGTTTGATCTTCTCAAGCTGCCGCGCACGCGATGTCGCCTGGCGAGCCTTCGACGCATTGGCCGAGAAACGGCTGACGAAAGCCTGTAATTCAGCCATCTTCACTTTCTTTTTCGCGTTTTCTGCGTGCATGCGTTCGCGTGCCTGCGTTGCGGCCGTCATGTACTCATCGTAGTTGCCCGGAAATACCTGCAACTTGCCGTAGTCGAGATCAGCCATGTGCGTGCAGACACTGTTCAGGAAGTGGCGGTCATGCGAAATAATGACCATGGTTGACTTGCTGGTCTCCAGGTATTCCTCAAGCCAGCGAATGGTATTGATGTCCAGGTTGTTGGTTGGCTCGTCGAGCAGCAGCACATCCGGATCAGAGAAAAGAGCCTGTGCCAGCAACACGCGCAGTTTCCAGCCGGGTGCTACCGCACTCATGGGGCCCTGATGCTGTTCAACCGGAATACCAATATTCTCGAGCAGTTCGCCCGCACGCGATTCGGCGGAGTAGCCATCGAGTTCGGCAAACTCAACCTCGAGATCGGCAACCTTCATACCTTCTTCATCACTCATTTCCGGTAGTGAGTACAGCCGATCGCGTTCCTGCATCACTTCCCACAGTCGCTCGTAGCCCATCATGACGGCGTCGAGGACCCGGAATTTCTCGTAGGCAAACTGGTCTTGCGAAAGCTGGCCAACCCGGGCATTCGGGTCCGTCGATACATTACCTGTTGACGGCTTGAGGTCACCGGCGAGGATCTTCATCAACGTCGACTTGCCACAGCCGTTGGCACCAATCAGGCCATAGCGATTGCCATTGCCGAAGGTTACCGAGACGTTTTCGAACAGGGGTTTGGCGCCGAACTGGATCGACAAATTAGCAGCAGAGATCAATGGTTTGTACCGAGCAGAGAATAAATGGAATGGGAGCGGGCACCCCGGCTGGGGCGCGCGGATCATAGCAGAGTCGCTCGGGCGTTACGAGTTCGAGACGCCGGTGTGTCGTCTAATTGGCGTTAGTATCGTCGGACGAAGACTGATTGTCCGTCGCGTCGCGGTTACGATGTTGGACGCGCCATATTGTAATCATCAGGCCGAATACGCTGCATGCGACGCCCAGCGCGAGATAACCGTAGGCCGCGCCGTAGTCGAGACCCAGATACAAAGCGCTTAACATGAACACCAGGCCAACCAGGATCCACCACAGCGGCAAACGCTCATAGAGCTTTGTTGGTAGCCACATTTCCATAATCCTCAACAGAAGAGTGACGAATATGCACGTCCAATATGACGGAATATGCGATATTGGCCGCAAATTTAGCCACTTTGGCCAATAATATTCCGGTTTTGAGACGCAGTTCCACCAAATCCGGCACAGGAGCAGCCCGATGAAACTATGGTCCCAGGCAAGCGAGATGGCCTTGAAAACGCCGGCGGAGCGCAATCGCTATGTGGATTTGCTGCGTTCGGTCTCGATCCTGGCGGTCATCATCGGGCACTGGCTGATTGCGACGGTCTACGTCGTCGATGGGGAAATGGACCCGGGTCACCTGCTATCCGAACAGCCCCAAATGCAGTGGCTGACCTGGCTGTTCCAGGTCATGCCGATTTTCTTTATCGTCGGCGGTTATTCCAATGCCGTGTCACTGGAAAGTGCCGAGCGCAAAGGGATGGGGTACGCGGGATGGCTGTATGCGCGCCTTAATCGCCTGGTGGCCCCGCTGCTGGTCCTGCTGGTCGTCTGGGCCGGTATCGCGCTCATCATGATGCTGATGAACGTCGGGCCAGAGATTATTCAGTATGCGTCGCAGGCGGCTCTGATCCCAACCTGGTTCCTCGCCATCTACATTGCAATCGTCATGCTGGCACCTGCGTCGTATCGTTTCTGGAAACGTTTCGGCTTCACGTCATTCGCGATTTATGCTGTGGGCGCTGTGCTTACAGACGTCGCGTTCTTCGCGGCCGACATGCGCTGGCTCGGATGGACCAATTATTTCTGGGTCTGGCTGGCGGTCCATCATCTCGGCTTTGCCTGGCGCGACGACCGGTTGGAGATCGTGTCGACCGACGAGCTGCGCATGGGGTCGCTTGTCTTTCGCCGGACGAGGTGACGGGCGTCGGGCCTGCCGAATGAAGTCGACGCGATCGTCGGGCAGGCGATGATCCTTCTGCTGGGCGGCTGGCTGATCCTGCGGGGCCTGCGGCATTTCTGGCGGCTTGCGCCGGGGCAGGGCGCGGGCCTCGCTGCGGAAGCCGTCGGGGAACACGACCTCGATCTTGCCGGTCGCGTCCCGCACGACGTGCCAGTTGGTGATCACCAGGCCGTACTGCTCGCGGCGGTCGATCAGCGAACCGCTG
>JAUHYO010000398.1 GCA_030426325.1 Gammaproteobacteria bacterium
GCTGGGTCGGGCTGTCCCACTGCATATGTTCGTATTTCGGGCCACCGAGAGGAGGCTCGACCGGAATGTCGATGCTGTAATCACCGCGCTTCCAGCCGCCCCAGTACTTTTTGACCAGTTCAAAGGTCTGTTCCGGGTCAACATCTCCGGCCAGAATTACCGCGGTTTTTTCCGGACGATACCAGCGATCAAAAAATGTCTTTGAGTACTCGAGCTGTTGCGGCATCGCTTCAATATCCTCGATAAAACCCATCGTCGTGTGCTTGTAGGTGTGAACCGAGTACATCAGGTCACTGATACGCTCGAACATCTTGGATATCGGGTTCGAGAAATTCTTCAGATACTCGCCTTTGACCGCCAGCGCTTCGGTCTGAAAGGCTTCTTTGCTGTAACTCAAGTTTTGGAAGCGATCCGCCTCCAGCTCAATCATCTTCTCGAGATCGTCTTTCGTGAAGGTGATGTGATAATTCGTGTAGTCGTTTGTCGTATAGGCGTTCTGATCAGCGCCGGCTTTCTTGAGAATATCGGCGTAAACGTCAGCGGGGTATTTTTCGGTGCCGCGAAACATCATGTGCTCGAAGAAATGCGCGAAACCGGTCTTGCCGGGTTCGATTTCATTGCGCGATCCGGTTTGCACCGGAATCTGCAGCGTCACGATATCGGGGTAATCCGTGGGCACAATGATGACACGCAGGCCGTTGTCGAGATCCCGCATCAGGTACGGCAAGGGGAATATTTTCGAGGGCCCGTCGGCTATAGCGGTTGCGGCCGGTTCTACGTCTTTGCCGCAGGCCGAAAGCAGTAGAGCCAGAGATAGTGCGGTGATTAGTCTTTTCATCATATTGTCCGGGTCTGAGGTCGCCGCTGAGATAGCGATGCACGATGTTATTGCTTATACATCGACCGCGACAGGCTTACGGGAGTTCCATGTTCTCCCGACAGGCGATGAATTATTGCCTGTGAACTACCCGGACGCCATACGTATAGATAGCTCGAACGGCGTTATTAATCACAGCCGCGTAAACTGCTGACGCGTCCTTGACCAGGCGTAGCCCAGCAGCACGACCAGGAAAAAGACTTCGGCCCCAAAATTAATGATGGCGTTAATTATCTGTTGCAGGGCTTCGGGAATCTCGAACGGCACCAACGCCGCGACCACTTCCCAAATGACATCAGTAATCAGGTTGGTGACATAGATCGATATCTTGATCGTGAAGATCGATGCCAGCGCGGTGACACCCGATTCGATTGCAGAGGAAAACAGCGGTTTAATGCCACGTGAGTGCGCGATCGGCAATAAAGTCCAGACACAGATAATGAAGGACGTCGACACACCACTGGTACGGCCAAGAAAAGGCAGGTCGCCACTGGGCACGGATTGCAGCCATGTCAGCAATACCACCGCCATGTAGCACAGCGCCCAGAGGGCGAGCAGGTGTGGCGCCACCAGTATCCAGTTGTCCTCGGCCTCTGCGGCGGTGAAATCCCGGTTTTGCTGCTCCGCTTTTTTCATCAGCGTGCGCAGGTAAACGCCCACGACGACGGCGGGTATAACAATCGGATAAAAGGCTATTCTGGCAACGTTTGTAAACCAGTTATCCGTTCCGATCAGCACCAGCTGCGAAAATCCGGCAACTAACGTGAGACCAATGACGGCATAGACCAGTTGCCTGAAGCGCGCCATGGTCGTTTGCGATTCTTCAACAGCGCGCGGCAGTTTCGGCATGTTGGTGGCCGCGACAAAGACGTCCTGCAGTCCATCAAGGGCGCGTCGGCGCACGGCACTCCATGAATAGGCATCGTCGTCATCAACAATGCTGGTGAAGTGATCTTCTACCGGCGCTCCATGCGTGCCCCACATGAATTGTTTGACACCGACTGTCTTCGCAATCTCGCGAGCATCGCGGCGCCGGATGTCGAAGGCGAGGACGCCAGGCACAGTCTCGCCGTCTTTGCGATTGCGAAGTTCACCGTCGAACCAGTCGCCGTCAGGCAGCTGCTTCTTTTTACGAGCGACGGATGCCGAGTTGATGGTTTTGTGCCGCTTCTTCTTGCCCCTTAACTTTGCCAGCGGAATGAACACGAACGAGTCAGCCCCATTGCGCTCGAGAAGGCCGTCGAAATCGGCGCTGTGCTTGCCGGGTTTGGCAGCAAGCTCGACACCGTCGATCTGGATTCGAACTTCTACCGACTGGTTTTTATTTTTCTTCCTGGACATGCAACAGGGCGTATTGGGGAAAAGGGGTCAGACCCCAATTATTGCATCGTCGGCATCATTCTCGACGGGCGGGATGCGACTGGGGTTCATCCTTCCTAGAATGCTGATGAGGAGAGCGTGACGTCCGCCTCGGCCCAAAGTATGGCGAACCGTTCGCTTGCCTTCGCCGTGTCCTTGTCCTGAGCTTTGAGGCTTTGCATCAGCCCGAACATGGCCCATCCATTTCTAGGGTATTGCTCAAGGTCTTTGCGGTAGGTCGCCTCGGCTTCGGCTGGCCGCCCTGCGGCGAGCAAGGCTTTGCCGAGTGTGTGCCGGGTTGGGTAGTACCAGAACGGCGGCTCCGTATAGGGGAGTTCGTCCTGAGTCCTGACAGCATTCCGGAAGTGCTCAATGGCCTCATCATAGT